>NZ_JAXBVE010000012.1:0-124538 GCF_035181445.1 Photorhabdus africana | reverse complement strand
CACACCACTACCCAATGTCCCCCTACCGGGCAATCCGTTGTATTAGCCCACCGCTCCAACGTTCCACGCAAAGTGGTTCCTGTTTCCGCACGCCAGATGTTGCCTATCGGTGCCGTTGTCACGGGTGTACTGCCGCTGAGTAAGGATTTAACGGGCTGAGTGGGCAATACAGAAGAAATGGCAGTAGGTTTTCCTCCTGTCACAGGAATTTTAGGGGTATCTGTTTTTGGTCTTTCAGCTATCGGAGGCTTCACCGGTAACGGAGTGGCTAATGTGCTGTTGGACAATGTAGGTGCCGGTACCCGCATTTTTGGCGGTGTTATCCGGCCAACAGTCGTCTCGGAAAACTGACGATATTCATCACGTAAAACAAAACACACTTCACGATTCACCTCATCTACCCGGATACGCCATGCTAGCCCGACAACAATCTGTAACGCTTCACTGAGCCGTATCGGCCCAATTTTGCGTTGAATAGCCGGTAATGGTCTACCTATCAATTTAACGAAATGGGTTGCGGTGGTATCACACAGCGAATAACCGGTTCCAAATAGCAAATAACGCAATCCATCACCAATGCGTTGCACCAACGGTACTGGCATGGTGATATTGATGATTTGATTGAGGGGTTCACGCTGCGCAGCCTGGCTGGCTACACTCACCAAGGTATAGCGATCATAGCGTGTAACTTCCGATGTCAGAGAATAGATATCGGATACGGCGGGACGTGCCTGATGAGAATGGTGAAAACTTACACCGGACGCGGTAGCCTCCTGAGTTTGTCCGGCACACCCAGCCAATACCATGACGAGCACCCAACTGAGTGAGAAAAAAACAGGATTTTTCATGAGCATTCCCATGCAGGTGATCTTAAATGCGGCTTACTGTGCGGGGATCCGGGACTGTGCTCAACGTAGAACTCTTTTTGCAAAATCAAAAAAAACGCACCAATCGAAATTAGTGCTTCAGATGAGTCAATTTGTCAGAGTTAAACGTTTTTGCAGTGTGCTACTGGCCGGATCGAGGAACGGATGCAAGTAAATTTTGAAGTGGTGATAGCTTATCTGACTAAGAATTTGTTCCGCATCGGCAGCATTCTGAAACCAAAGATGCTTAGCCTGTAAATCGGCAACAAGCTCCCCGGTGAGCGATACGGCTTTGGATAGAGGGTATCAGGCACGATTAGCCGTCATTCCTGAAGAAGAAAAAGAGGCAAAAAAGCCCACTAACATCCCTTAAGGGAACATTGCAAGCGTTGTTAAGACTAATTACGCCTTATGTAGATTTTATCAACGCATTTTGACACTTTTGTCAGATTCACATAGGGGGGTTATCCTCGGCGAATACAGATAAGCGATGTAATCATAAGAGCTTTTAGTGGAGGACTACACTTTCATATTTTGTGGACTTAATGAAGAGTTGGGGGTGCAGAAGCGCCGCAGATGGGGCACGCTATTGGTGTGGGAGGAAAATAAAGTTTCATCCCAATGTATAGAATAGATATGATAGCTACAGTTGACACATTGAAGCATGATAACTATAGTTATCACATGATAGAACTCATCAAAACAGACTTTTTTGACCGCTGGCTTCGTAATCTTCGTGATGCACGGGCCAAAGCGAGGATCGAAACACGAATCAGGCGCTTGAGCCTCGGAAATCCAGGTGATGTGAAACCTGTAGGTGAAGGTATTTCAGAAATGAGGATAGACTATGGCCCAGGATACAGAGTCTACTTCATGGCTAAAGGCCCGATTGTCATTGTGCTGCTGTGTGGTGGAGACAAAGGCAGCCAATCCCACGATATTAAATTGGCAAAAACCATTGCCACGCAATGGAAGGAGTAACCGATGAAAAGCCAAAAAGTAAAGTTCAGCCGCTACGATACTGCAGACTATCTCCAAACAGAAGAAGATATTGCAGCATATCTGGAGGCCGTGATGGAAGATGGTGATCCTTCCCTTATTGCGGCTGCTTTGGGTGACATAGCACGAGCCCGTAACATCAGCCAATTAGCAAGAGATGTTGGAATGAGCCGAGAAGGGCTTTACAAGGCCCTTTCTGGCGAAGGAAATCCTACATTTACGACAATCACAAAAGTTGCTAACGCCTTAGGACTACGTTTTACTATACAACCCATTAGTACACCGGCAACGCACACTCAATAGGATGAAACTTTATTTTCCCCCAACAATTGAACTAATTCTTGATGGAAGGAGGGCGTTCAGAATTCTGTGTCACGTTAATTTAGCGGTTACAACGTTATCACATTATCCAAACGCCCTTCAAAATAAATATAGAGTTGCGACAGCGTTAGATTCCAGCTCTGTATTGGCATTGTCCATTTTTCCTGTGCATTGAGAAGCCCCAGATAAAGCAGTTTCATCAGACTGTTTTCGTTCGGGAACGCCCCTTTCGTTTTTGTCAGTTTCCTGAACTGACGGTGGACTGACTCGATGGCATTGGTTGTGTAAATCACCTTGCGGATGCCCGCCGGATAGCGGAAATAACCCGACAGGTTACCCCACTTACGACGCCAGCTCTGGATGACTACCGGATACTGTTGACTCCATTTCGCATCCGTTCGTCCAGCGCGCTTTCTGCTGCGTCTTTTGAGACCGCACGATACACGGGTTTCAGATCAGCCATGAAGGCTTTGTGGTGCTTTGAAGCTACGTATTTGATGGAGTTACGGATCTGGTGAATGACGCACAGCTGCACCTCCGTTTGCGGGTATATGCTGTTGATCGCTTCCGGGAAGCCTGTCAGGCCATCAACGCAGGCGATGAGAATATCTTTCAGTCCGCGGTTTTGCAGGTCTGTCAGCACGGATAGCCAGAAGTTTGCGCCTTCGTTTTCAGACAGATACAACCCAAGGACTTCCTTTTTTCCCTCAAGATTGAGCGCCAGTACGGTATAGACAGCCTTACTCACGTAACGACCCTCCTCACGGATTTTGTAATGGATGGCGTCCAGCCAGATAAAGGGATAAATGGCTTCCAGCGGGCGCTGCTGCCACTGTTTTAACTCGGGAATGACCTTGTCTGTCACAGCGCTGATGGTGGCACCAGAGACGCTGAAGGCGTATAGGTCTTCAATTTCCCGGCTGATATCGGTGTAGCTCATCCCGAGGGCAAACAGGCGGATAATCTTCCGCTCTATCTCGTCTGATAACGTGGTCTGGTGCTTTTTAACCAGTTGGGGCTCAAAAGTCCCATTACGATCCCGTGGTGTAGCCAGTTCAAAGTTACCGGTCGGGGCTTTAATGGTCTTTTTGGTGGAACCATTCTTCCTGTTGGCCTCAAGGTCATTAGCCAGATAGGAATCAAGTTCGGCAGCCAGAGCGGCTTCAGTAAGCTGCTTAATCAATGGGGTCAGGATGCCATTCTTACCGGTCAGTGCCTGACCCTCCTGAAGCGCTTTCAGGGCTTTGTCGAAATCGAAAGATTGAGTCATTTATCATTCCTTTTTGAGATATATTACTGGAATGACACAGAATTTCTAACACTCCCTATTCCTACCGCGACCATAACCACTCACAAAATACCCAGGCCCATACACCAAAAGAAACTTTTACCGGGCCTCATGCCCGGTTTACCCTTATGTTAAAAAATGGTCTTCTGATTACTTTAACTCCTCATTAATGGCCTGCCGAACAATCAACTTTGCGGCCCAACTCGTTAAATTGATGATTTCATCATTTTCTAAACCAAAAGTGTCTTTCAGAATAGTCATAGCCTCTGTACCATATAAAACTGAAATCAACATAATAATCTTATGTATTGTGTCATCTTTAAGCTGACCTTTTAGAGGCGCTAACGCCGTAGAAAGTGTCTCTTTACGGTTACTTTTTTTCTTCAAAACAGGTCGTTTGTGGTTATCTTCACCGGATAAAGATTCCTGCCAGCGTAACTGAGAAATGCGTAAAGCATCCCTCATCAGTGCCTCATTGGCTTCTATTTCTTCATAACCCCATCGTAATAATTTCTCGATATTTTCCTCTGCATCATCGCCCATAGGGGGGATAACGAATGATCCAATGACTTGTTTTACAACATATTCGACAAAATCACTGTGGGTTGAAAAGTAGCTGCGCAACGTGACCTTCGCATATTCAGCTTCATTAGCAATCTCTTCAGGAGACGGAAATTTTTTTTCACGATATAACTTCAGAGCTGAATGAGTGATACGTTCCAGGGTACGACGCCGGACTGGTGACAGATTTTTTTCATCAAACAGAATCATTTAATCCCCTTAAAATTTTAACCGTATAGCATTCACAGTAATAAATATCACTAATGATAAAAAATAACTTGAATGTTGTAAAATATTACAATAGGTTTACATTCGTCGTTGAACTGGGTATGCCACATAGGGTGAACACTATGACGCGATTTGTGGTTGTCGTTGGCACAGCAGACACAAAACTGGACGAGCTGGTCTGGTTGAAATATTGTTTACGCCTCGCAGGCGTGGATTCAATCATCATTGATGTGTCTACATCAATTCCTGGGAAAAATCATCAGAATAAAAAGATAGATATTCATTCACTTCAGGTGGCTGAGTATCATCCCGCCGGCGCTGATCCCGTTTTTTGTGGCGTGCGGAATAAAGCGATAACCGCGATGTCTGTCGCCCTCACGAATTTTCTGAACAGTTCAATCGACGATATCGCGGGGGTGATTGGTATCGGAGGCTCAGGTGGAACAGCGCTGATTACGCCGGCTATGCAAAGCCTGCCGATCGGTTTGCCTAAAATCATGGTATCAACTATGGCATCGGGGAATGTCTCAGCCTACGTCAGGGACAGCGATATTGCCATGCTTTATACGGTAACCGATCTCAACGGACTCAACCGTATTTCCCGTTCAGTCTTGTCTAATGCTGCAAATATGATGGCGGGCTCTGTCAATTATTTTACGCCATTGGCTGATATTCATAAACCCGCTTTAGGGTTAACGATGTTTGGTATGACGACGCCGTGCATTAATCAACTCACTACTGAGTTAAATACTCAATACGATTGCCTCGCTTTTCATGCTACCGGCAATGGTGGAACAAGCATGGAGAAATTAGCTAAGGACGGCGAATTGGTTTGTGTTTTAGATATTACATTAACAGAAATTGCCGATCTGTTATTTGGGGGTGTTTTGGGTTGTCCTGACACACGGTTAGACGTCATTGCAAAAAAAAATATTCCGTGGATCGGCAGTGCTGGTGCTTTGGACATGGTTAACTTTGGTGCAAAGGACACGGTTCCAGAACGCTACAGCAACAGACTGTTTTTTGAGCATAATTCTCAGGTGACATTGATGCGAACCACACCTGAAGAAAACTATCAGCTTGGTATCTGGATAGGGAACAAACTGAATAAGTGTAATGGACCTATTCGATTCATTATTCCTGAAGGCGGATTCTCTGCGCTAGATTACCCTGAACAACCTTTTTATTTACCTGTATCAACACAGGCTTTCTGTCATGGATTAAAAAAAACAATAAAACAAACAGAATTGCGAAAAGTTATAAAAACACCTTTTCACATCAATTCACCACAATTTTGTGCTCTTGTAATACAACAATTCAAGGAAATTATAGGACTCCAGGGAATTCCTCATGAAGAAAAAATATAATCAGATTATTGAAACTCTAAAACAAAAAGTCGAACGTAACGAAACTATTATTGGGGCGAGTGCAGGTAGTGGTCTTTCGGCGCGTTGCGAGGAAGCAGGAGGGGCCGACCTCATTGTCGTATATAATTCCGGCCGCTTCAGAATGGCTGGCAGAGGATCATTGGCCGGATTAATGCCATACGGTAATGCAAATGAAATTGTCAGAGAAATGGGTAATGAAATATTACCGATAGTTAAGGAAACACCTGTATTGGCGGGTGTCTGTGGTACTGATCCATTCTGTAATTTATCTCTTTTCCTGGATGAACTGAAGGCACAAGGTTTTGCTGGTATTCAGAACTTCCCAACGGTAGGACTTATTGATGGAAAGTTTAGAAAAAACCTGGAAGAAACAGGCATGAGCTATGCACTGGAGGTGAAGCTAATCCGCCTGGCACATGAAAAAGGAATGATGACCACGCCTTATGTTTTCAATGCAAAAGAAGCTGAGGCTATGGTACAAGCAGGTGCTGATATCATCGTCGTACATCTGGGGCTAACCACAGGCGGTGATATTAATGCTAATACATCATATGATCTGAAATCTTGTATACCAATCATTAACGCTTGTGCTTCGGCAGCTAAAACTATCCGAAATGACATTATTACTTTGTGTCACGGCGGCCCAATTTCGGAACCAGAAGATGTCGCCTACATTATGGCTCATTGTCCCAATTGTCATGGGTTCTATGGAGCGAGTTCAATGGAGCGTTTGCCAACAGAACAAGCCATCAAACACACGGTCCAGAAATTTAAAGAAATTAATCGGAGTTAGTAAGAATTATACTTAAGCTATGTGGAAACTTAGTACTGCAACCGTAATATCTGTTACGGTATGACGACGCATTGTTTTCTTTTGCTCAAAATACGGGAAGATGCCATCCCCAGCCAACACATGCCTGTCTGGCTCCCTTATTTCTCCTGCCAGTCCGCAACACTTCCGCAATAACTGAAACCGTCGATCATGATTGATACTGAGTGTGTGTCAGTACGGAAATGAAAGAAACGATCCAGTTGTTCTCTCCTATTCCCTTGATTGATGTATCTTACTCATTCTTAATTAACCTGAGGTTAATTAATTAGTAGCAATGAATAGTGAATAGTGAAAATTTATTGTCTAAAAAATAATTTTTTCTTTTTAGTGGACAATATGTTGATTTATAGAAAACCTCCTCAATCGAGTAAAATAATAAAATTGATAATATAACATGATATTATCAAGTTAGACTTTTTTAAAACACCATATTTCATCAAGTTTAATCTATCTAAATGAAATATAATTTATGATGAAAATGTTTTAATTTTTTTATTATTTAATACTATAAGTAAACTAAGTAATGAAACAGATGCAATAGCAGATGGAATGAATAAAGTCATAAGTACCCCTCGATAGCCTAATCCTAATTGCATGAGCCATGCTCCAAACATCGCACCTAATATCCCTCCTGCACGACCAATTCCAAGCATCCATGATACGCCTGTAGCTCTAGAGGTTGTAGGGTAATGAAGTGTAGCTATTGTTCCCATCGATGCTTGTGCGCTGTTCATTGTCGTTCCGGCTAAGAGGATTAATATTCCTAAACTGATCATATTATCAACATACCCTATAGAGAAGAGCAAAATACCCGTCATAAGATAGTTAAATGATACTATCTTATGAGGAGATAGCTTATCCATGATAATTCCTGATATTATCGTCCCAATTCCACCACCTAAAGGAAATAAAGCAGTTAAAATAGTTGCATAACTTAATTCAAAACCAGAGTCTTTGATAAGTATAGGCATCCAATTTGTGACAACATAGAATATTAATAATCCCATAAAATATGCGTTCCAAAGAAGCAAGGTTGATGATAAATATTTATGGGATAAAATTTCATTAATAGGTTTAATTTTTTGTTTTTCGATAAAGTTTAATCTTGAAAAATCTATTTTATTATAATTTTCACCAGCTATTTCTTTGCAAATTTTCTTTACTTTTTCTTCTGATTTGTTTTTATTAATCAAGAATAAAACTGATTCTGGAAGAATGAAAATAAGTGGGAAAACTAAAAGTATAGGGATAACTCCGCCAATAACTAGCATACTCTCCCAACCAAACTTGGGAATCATAAAGGAGCCAATAATACCTCCCATAGCTGCTCCGAAGGGAAACCCACAAAATACCGAGTTAACCATAAGTGACTTTCTATTTTCGGGCGCATATTCAGAAATCAATGTCAAAGCATTAGACATAGCAGCTCCAATACCTATTCCAGTTAATAAACGCCAGAATGATAATTGGTAGACAGTTGTAGAAAATATCGTTGCAATACTAAACATTCCAAACATGAAAACAGAAATTACAACAACAGGTTTCCGCCCTAATTTGTCTGATATAGGACCTGATGTTACAGCTCCCATAGATAAACCAACCAATGCTGAACTCATAGCAATTCCAAGATCTGTTTTTGAAATCCTCCAATTATCAACAATAGCAGGAGAAATATAACCGATCAGAGCAGTATCGAAACCATCTAAAATAAGAATGCTCAAACATAAAAATAATATTTTGATGTGCAAAGATGATATCTTTGCACATCTAATTGTGTCTTGGACACTCAACTTTAGTGTAGAATTCATTTTATTAACCAATACATCAGGTGAAAAGCAAAAAGGGACTTTAAGCGTCCCTTTGTTAAGTTAGGACTAACTTTCAATTTCGAATTGACGTTTAGCACGGCGTGAATCATTATGGTTATATGCTGGTACTTTAAATTTACGCAATTGTTCAGGACTTACAGGTTCCGACTCACTAATTGGTTGATCACCTCCAATAGTCACCCGCTCCATATATCGGCGATTGGGATAGTAATCATGAACAGCAGCATGCTGTACAGAGCGATTATCCCACATTACTAACATGTTTGGTTTCCAGTGGTGCCTATATTGATATTCAAGTACCGATGTTGTATTAAATAATTGTGTCAGTAGCGCATCACTATCTCGTTGATCCATATTTCTTATATAACGAGTGTAATTTTGGTTAACAAATAGAGTTTTCTTTTTCGTTTTTGGATGAATTCGAACAACTGGATGGGCGATTGGAGGATATTCCAACTCTTTCTTTTGCAATAATTTTTTACCTTCTTCTGTGTCTGGAAAAAGATATTTATACGATGAAAAGTCATGTATAGCTTCCAATCCTCGGATGAAATCTTGAGTTTTTATTGAAAGAAAATCATAAGCAGTTGTCATACTGCTAAAACAAGTATCACCACCTATTTCAGGAACAATTCTTGAATAGAGCATTGTAGCCATAGGGGGGCAAAGCTTATATGTTTCATCCGAATGCCAGCGATCTGTTAATACAGGTGGATTACCACTCTTATAATCAAATACTATTAACTCTGGATTTTTTTCACTGTTCTCCGCAAAAGGATGTACAGTTAACTGGCCAAAATATCTCCCTATACGCATTAAATCTTCTGATGTGAGATCTTGATCTGGAAATACCAATACTTCATGTTCTTCAAGATCTGATTCAATGGTTTTTATTATATCTTCATTTAATGGCTCATTTAGTTTGATATCACGTATTTCTGCACAAAAGTATGGAGTTAGTTTACGTATGGTATATTTAATTTTATCACTCATTTTGTTTTATCTCCAAAATTATCACTTACAGATTTTAAACTTTATTTTTTATCACTTTATTTACTATTGGTCTTTTTATTGCTGAAATAAACAGGATGATTGAACACATCATCATAGGAAGAAATACATAACTTGGATTTCCTGAAATATCCCATGATAAACCACTAATTACTGGTGTTATAACTGCACAAGTATAACCAATTGTTAACATTAGTGAAGTAGATCTATGTACCTCATGTGGCTCGCTAATCATACTAGGTAGGCCTAACATTAGTATTAAAACGATAGCAGAAAAAAAACCGATGAATGCTGAACTAATAACTATATATTCAGTACCAAAGTACATAATGCTGCTAAAGGATGCAATTAATCCTATTCCTGATATCAAATATGGATATCGTAGTTTTGCTACAGTGGCTCCTGTCATCATAAGAATAATAGAAGCAGGAATTTGTCCTAAATTTAAAGCAACCAAAGAAATAGATGTTAAATCCTCAAAATTAGTTTCATGTAAGTAACGTGGAATAAAAAAATTGGTTGCAAAATATGTTGCATTTACACATCCCATCATTAATCCTAACTTCCATAATATAATGTTATTCCATTCTGGAACCCACTTTAAATTTTTATTTATCGATATTATTTCATGTTTATTTTTAGGTGCTAATTTGTATATAAAAATTGCAATTATTAATGTTATCGCAGCCCAAAAAACATATGTAAGTCGCCAAGATCCCAAAATAGGTAATAAAATAGATTTTGTCACTGCAACAGGAATAACCTCTCCTCCAAGAAGAAGGCCATTAACATAAATAGCCGTCGCAATCACAATATGTTTTGGAAACCAATCCTTCACAATAGAAGGTAATGCAGGTTGCATAAAAGCAACTCCCAACCCTGTTATCATTGTCGCCATATACATGATAATTATATCATCGGCGGCTCCACGGAATGCAGAACCTAAACTGGTAATCAGTAAACCAAGGATAAGAGTCTTTATTGCACTCGTCCTTGCAATTAATAGAGAGCCTAGAATTGCGGTACCTGCAAATAATACTGCTGGCAATCCAGAAATAATCCCAACTTGAGTTTCAGTTAAATTTAGATCATGATGAATATCAGAAATGATTGGTGGGGTAGCCAATATTGTCAAACGAGTTCCCGCACCAGCTAGCCATAATAAAAATAGCCTTATAAAAGATTTTATTGACCAAAAACTATATATTTCAGTGTACGTTGCATTCATTGTCTCATCTCTATGAATTAAATATATTTATACCCGTCATCTTTCAAGTTGCTTCTTTGTTGGCTGCACTCTCTCACCCCGGTCACATAGTTATCTATGCTCCCGGGGATTCGTTCCCTTGCCGCCGCGATCCATCTTGAAATCCATTGGGTATATTATCTTATTGTTTCTAGATAACCTCTATTTTGCGAAACGATGCAATTTCATCATTATCAAAACCAAGGAAATTTTTTAATAAACTTTCCGTGTGTTGCCCATGTTCTGGCGCAGGATGACGTACGGTATCAAAGTCAGAGAAAGCGCTTAGATGCATGGGTTGACCTACCAGAGTCAAATCGCCTAATAATGGGTGCTTAATAGAACATTTCATCTTCAAATACTGAATTTGCGGATCGGACATAGCTTGTGCTATATCATAGATGTAACCACTTGGTATCCCATTCTCATTTAGAATTTGTATTAGTTGTTTACTCTCGAATTTCCGTGTTACAGATTGAATTTCATCCATAAGCTGCTTTCTGTTTTTTGAACGATTATTGATATCTGAATATTGAGGATTCAAATAAACTTCGTCTATATCAAGTAGATGACATAACTTTTTGAATTTTTCATCTTCTGCCGCCGCAATATTTATTTCACTATCCTTAGTTCTTACGACACCAGTAGGCATTAATGTCGGGTGGTCATTTCCCATAAGTTCAGGTGTTTTACCATCTGCAAGCCATCGAGCAACTTGGAAGTCCATAATAGCTAAAGTTGATTCAAGAAGTGAAGTATATACCCACTGCCCTTCACCTGTTTTTTCTCGATGATATAGTGCCAGTAAAACTGCCTGAGCTAGATTCATGCCTGAGCTAATATCAGCAATAGCAATACCAGTCCTGAGTGCACCGCTTTCTTGAGTACCTGTCACAGACATAAGTCCTGACATGCCTTGTACTATTTGATCAACAGCTGGTCGAGAACTATAAGGACCATTTTGCCCAAAGCCACTAATACTGCCACATATAATACGAGGATTAATTTTTTTCAAAGATTCATAATCGACACCTAAACGAAACTTAACTTCAGGCCTAAAATTTTCAAGCACGATATCAGCCTTACGAACCAAACGCTGGAGAATCCCTTGTCCTTGCTCTGTTTTCAAATTAACTGATAAACTTTTTTTATTTCTATGAAGGTTTTGGTAATCAAAACCTTCACGAGTGCCTCCCATACTGTCACCTTTATCGGTAGGTTCCTCAATCTTGATAATTTCGGCTCCCCAGTCACCCAGTAGTCGTGATGTGACTGGGCCAGCCCTATGCCGCGTTAAATCAACAACAACAATTCCTGATAATGGTAAAGCCGACATTCTGCACCTCATTATTGTGATTTAAATCACAATCAATGTAATTAAGTTTAGTAATTTCAATGTGCTTTATAGTCAAGACCAACTGTTAATCTGATATTTCCCTTTTCAGGATCACAACAAATTTCCACTATAGAAATAATACCTATTTCTTTGATGCTGTGAATATTTTTTATCAAAAAAAACCTCACTTCTCAAAGAAACCCAAAAACCAAAAATGGTCTTGCTCATGTCTACATCTTTCGGAGAAAGAATTCCCAAAATTGATGCAAAATGTAGGATAAAAAATTCATTCTCATTTAATTATATAGAATGCAACTTAGATCGGATACACAATTGAATCTGTAATAATATCTGCTGTGCAAATACAGAGACGTTCTTTAAATAAAGCAGCACCACTTTTATATTCGATAATATCCTTAGTTATACCACTTACTAGCAACTTATTTTCTTGACCACATATGCTTTCATGAATTGTAAATATTGTTTCTGTATTGGCTAAGATTTTCTGTCCACAGTGTTCGAGTTTTGTCAATAATATATTAGATGTTATCCTTTGTTGTACTCTGTCTCTAAAGTAAATTGACCCAGATAAAGCGGATGCACGATCTATGAGCATCTTCTTTCCTTCACAAAAAACAAAGCATAGATCCCATCCATTATCTATATTCTGTTTTGACGTAATTCGGTATATACAATCATCCGTAAAATATGATGCCCAATTATCTAATATTTTTGAGTCTAAATTTTTGTTGTATAAGCTATACAATCTATTGATTGTAAACCAAATTTTATAATCATCCAAGATTCATAACTCCTCGGTAATATTTATAAAATCCACGGATAGCCGCTTCTGTCATCATGTGGTCTTCACTTGACTCACCAACACTAGCTTCTAAAACGATTTCGGAGTCTGGCATGCTTTTAGCCCCTTCTTGGGTTACAGCCAAAATCTCATTATCATCTATGGTAACCAATCCTGAAGGACCGAGTAGGTTTGCTTGAAATAATCTCCGTTTCGTCAACTCCTCGGATTCATTTTCATAGCCAAAAAAAGTCCAAATTTTAATACAACTATCTGTACCATCAGGGATAACATGACGCATAGCTAAGCAATTGAGTTGTTGCAGCAGGATGAGATTTGGAAAAACAGTCATAATTGCGCCTGTACCATGGTCATATTCATGCTGATGCTCGATGATTCTCGGATCTAAAAGTGATAGCTCTGTTTTTGTCCCTGCATTTTTTTCAATTTCAGCTTTGGTGAAAGAGGCTGTTGACACTAATACACTGCTTTTACCAGAAGAACAAACTTTTACACTAGTTTTTTGATCTGAACGCCAAATACCGAAGTTTTTAAAAAATGAGTGCAGAAGTGCTGCATGAAATGGATCTTTTACATTTTCAATTTGAAGTTTCCAATTACAATTAACTCTATGCTGCATTTTCCCAATAACTTTTAGTTTCCTACCATCACAAACACGATCAAAGTATGAAAGCATGACCGGGTCTAAATATGTTTCAAATGGTTCAATATCATATGAAAAACTAGCAAATATAACACCATGTCTCTCAGTCACATTAAGAGCTTGCAAACCATGTTCTTCAGGATGGAAAAATTCAGACATTCCACCTTTTCCATTAATACCTTTTCTAAAAGGCATCCCAGCTAAGTTACCTTCTAAACTAAATGCCCACTCATGATAAGGACATACAAGTAGCTTAGTATTACCCTGAAGGTTATGGCAGATCTTTGCTCCTCTGTGGGGACAACGGTTTACAAATACACGCAATATTCCTTTTCTATCACGGATTAAAATGACAGGAATCTTTCCCACAAATGTTTGTATATAGTCACCAAAATTTTCAACTTCTGAAGAAAGCCCAACATAATTCCATGTGTTTCCCAGAAAAATATTTTTAATTTCTTGTTCATATATCTGGTTACATGTATAAATTTTGGAGGGCACCCTTCGGGTGCCTTCTTTCGCCCATCGAAGGTTCATTAACCAACTCCTAGGATTCGTTTTCTACTGCACTACTTTCGTATACTGTTAAATCAGCGATACGTGACATTACCGTCATTAACATAGCCCAGCCTTTATTTTGTATCTCAAATAAAGGTTTTCCATCTTCAATATTGTAGTTAGATATGAATTCATAGCCCATACGTACATGTTCATCATCTAGAATACTATGAACGTCAAAGTGAGCTTTATAAGTAGTATCATTCATTACAGGTTTAATATGTTTGTAGAAGAAAGTAGCTGAAGCTTCAACCACCAAATGAACTAAAACAACTTTTTCTAATTCACTTGCTGTTATCATTTTATAAGCGAACCATGAGCTTGCGGCTTCAAGAACTGGATCAAATACAGGTTCAAAATCTATACGGTTATTTTTGATATCACGATTATGTCCAAACTCTTCTTCTAGATGGGACATTGTAAGTTCTTCAAAAGCCTCGTTGTGTAATGTTGCAGCACGAGTTAACACCATTTTCTGAAAATAGTCAGACCACACTTGGAAACAATCGAGAAATCTTTTCTTTGCTTGTGTTTTTTTTAATAGCCCACGATTTACTAAAGCAAAAAGTTTATGTTTATCGAAACGTTCCATATAAATCTCATTACGAGAAAATAATTGTTCCGCAATTGTAGTACCCAAATTTTTATTAACTTGCTCAGGAAGGAAAGTTGCCCAAGGGTCAGTAAAATCCTCGTAAAGGCCACGAGAATCGAATTGAATGGATAATCCCCAAAAACCATCGGGGTAACCACCTTTGAAACCGTGGAGACGACCAGGTGGCACTAAAAGCGCATCACCTGCTTCCATAGCTGTTTGTATCTCCCCTGTTGATTCAGCAGAACCTTCACAGAGCAAAATCATTGATTCTACTGGATGCATATGTGGTTCTAATTCTTCACCTGCTTCAAGACGAACCCATGCCATGGATATACGGTTATCATCTGGTAAAAAATCGATCAATTGGTTATTTTTCATGAAATCTTTTACGTGTCCTAACCAATGTTCCATACCATTCACTTCAATAGTGCGAATCGATGGAATATGATCTCGTTTTACTAATGTAACTTTAGATAATTTTTTCATTTTTTATTCTCTATAATTGTTAAGGCGAGAGCATGAATGCTTATTTATCATCCAACAATTAGGTTCACATTTTTATAAAAAACTTAGTTTAAAAATAGCTCAGAATAAAATGTCATTTCAAAAAAATAAATGATCATTATATCTACACTGCTTAATTATAATTATACTTTACTATAATTTAGGTGATAATTCCCCCACCTTGCAATAACAGTTTTTTATATTTTTAACGCCCAAATTAAGAGTAGTTAAATAAATTTTAATTGTTAACCATTTTATGGTAAAAAATATTTATTTTTTTGACACCAGTCACATTTTTCATCAAATGAAAATTAATCACTTGTTTTTCACAATACTATTTTCACCACTATTTTTTATGTTTATTACTATTAACTTTGAATTATAGTTTACGTAATTTATTTTATAAATTAATAAAAAAATAAAATAATTTCATTAATTTATTTTTGAAATTTAATGAATATTTATACCCAATGGATTTCAAGATGGATCGCGACGGCAAGGGAGAGAATCCCCGGGAGCATAGATAACTATGTGACTGGGGAGACTGGGGAGACTGGGGAATAGTGTAGGCCTTCCCAATCAGCGCCTAGTCCCGACACAAACGCATTATTGACAATACATCCTTTGCTTTTCAGCAAATAAGGCAAAGCAAAATAGCTACGCGGAGGAAAACAGCGTAAATACTTCCCCCATACTCCACCAGATTTGACTGTGGGAAATGGCGTTATGTAATCGCTATCACCATTTCATATGGATAACAAACAGGCCCCTGATGATATTTCAGCAATTAGGATAATCATCGTGTAGCGAAAAATAACATCCGTTGAAATAACAACATTGCCGCTGAAAGAAGCTAACAAAAAATATGTCCATTGTCAGCAATATAACCAAAACAGAATTGTGTTACCTCTACCTGATAGAACACCTTTATGTCCCATCACTACAACTCAGGTATCTGGAAAATTAGCCTTATTAACCTCAATACCTTCCATGACTTAATTTTTCATTACGTGACTTACTACTATTTCGATATCAGCATGCTAAATGTCCACATCAGATAACAGGGGTTGACATCTTGTTAACACAGTTGTTCCAGCCCGATTAATTCCTTCTCTGACTAAAACTGTGATTAATGATTTTGATGATAAAATATACAGACACATCGATAGCAATAGAATATCCGAATTAATAATAAGACAAAAATGAATCAATTTGTCTAATTTATATAATGATGAAAAATGAGACATTAAATAAACATCATTATTATTTCTTGGTTGAATTAACTCAATCAAACGATTAATTTAATCTTATAACGTAATGAAATAGAAAGAAATTTTTATTAATTGTAAAAAAAATACAATTTTTTTGTTGAAGTTGTTGAAAAAGATCATATTTTAGTTAATACTATTTTCCGTCGAGTGAGAATAAAACTAAAGCAAAGACGAAACTCTGAATTGGAATTCAACTTAAAATCCGAAGAAAAATAAGAAGAAATTTTCGTTATCTTAATCGCGGTTAAGATGGCAATTTACCCGATCGTATTAATATCGTTAATACGACGGCATTACATATTGCGATTTTCCCAATCAGAATATTCACTTTCTTTGAGTAAGATACTAGTGTGTTAAGTAGCTATAGATTACTATTGTTAATATCGTTATTGAATCTCCATTTCAATAAAAATAGTGAAGATAAGTTTATCCATATGTGCTATACACTTTACCTATAAGCGTTTTTCACTGTTATTAGCAGTACTTTACAAGAATTTTGCTATCAATATGGTACTTATCATGCTATAGCATTACAAGCATTTAAATAGAAATAAGAATCATTATTAGCAACACGAATAAGCTTACAATAATAGATGATATCTCAGAGAAAAAACCATTCTTTTCTATATCAAAAATCAATATCAGAAATTTATTATCAACAATATGAATATAAATACACAGACTATAACATGGTAGGAAACAATGACTAAATTAGGATAAACTAAAGATATATGAAAAAAATGGTTAAAAATGCGATTGCATTATATACCCTATGGATTTCAAGATGCATCGCGGCGGCAAGGGAACGAATCCCCGGGAGCATAGATAACGATGTGACCGGGGTGAGTGAGTGCAGCCAACAAAGAGGCGGCTTGAAAGATGACGGGTATATACTATGATAAAAATGACTTCAATGATATTATCAACCATTAAACTATCCTAATGGTCAGATATATATCTTTATTGTATAGACAAGACTAAAAAACATATTTATTAAGGTAAGGTATTTTTAAATGAAAAAGAATTTTATTTTGGCTTCTTTAGTGACGGTATTAGCAGTTTTCAGTAGTTTCAGTGCGTTATCTTATGATGGAACAATTAAATTCCGAGGTACTATTCTTGAGAACGGCTGTACTATTAGCAGCGGAAAAGATCAAGAAGTTGATTTTGGTAAAATACCAAAAGAAAGATTTAAGAACACAACGGGAACCACCGCGGCTGCTCAGTCATTTAAAATTGATTTAACCAATTGCCCCGGTTCAGATATAGATATCCAATTTTTCGGTACTCAAGACTCCAATGATAATACTCTGTACTCTTCAGGAGTTTCCGGCGTCGGTATTCAACTGACTAAAAATAATAATACAACTAAAATAAATGCTAACAGCAAAGTATCTGGTTATACAATCACAAAAGGAAGTACCAGCATCCCTCTTATAGCAAAATTACAATCAACCAATACTACAATAGGTCATGGTACTATTAATGCAGACGTAAACTTCACACTTATATATCCATAAAACCAGTTAAATATTTTATTGAAGTTAACTTATAACAAAATATTATTTATAACCAAAGGAGTAAAAATGCTTCGCTTTATTACTCCCTTTTTACTTATCTTTTTTATGGGACAAGTACAAGCAGGGATTACTTTAGGCGGAACTCGCCTGATCTATAATGGCTCACAAAAAGAAGCCACGATTTCTATCACCAACTCGGATACAGAAAGACCTTATCTTGTACAGTCGTGGGTAGATAATATCGATAACAGTCAAAATAAAGTACCGTTCGTTATTACACCGCCATTGTTTAAGATGTCGAAAGAGAGCGAACACCAGATCCGTGTTTCATATATCGGCAATCATCTGCCTGCGGATCGGGAGTCGATATTTTTACTTAATGTCAATGCGATCCCGGCCGTTGAAAAAAATGACAATAGCAAGATGATCATCACGATAAAAAATATTATCAAATTGATTTATCGTCCATCCGGGTTATCTGATAACGAGGCTAATGATGCCATTAATCGTTTGGCAGCATCACGTAATGCCCATGGTGTTCAATTAACTAACCCCACGGCTTATTACGTTAATCTTAATGAGATGAAAATTAACGGAACATTAATACCTAAACCCGGATTTATTCCCCCTTTTAGTCATAAGGTATTTTCAACCAAAAATGGCATAAAAAGCGTAACTCTGACTGCTATCAATGATTACGGTGGCACAACAGAAGAGCGCCAGTTTAATTTCTGATAATATTGTCTGATGAGTGTATTGTGAAAAAAATAATTAGCTTTGCTTTAATGATTTGTTGTTTATCGTTGCCAGCATATGCAGAGCTGTATTTCGACATCAATGCATTACAATTATCAGACGAAGACAGAGAAAATATTAATCTGGAGAGTCTGGCAAAAACGGACGCCCATATTCCAGGTATCTATAAAGTTAACGTTATCGTCAATAAAAGGGATATTGGCATTAAAAGCCTATCCTTTATTGACTGTGGTGAGAAACTTTGTCCTGAATTATCTATCCGTTTACTGAAAGAAATCGGGGTAAAAATAGCAAGCTTCCCAGAATTAGCATCACTTGCTGAACAAGAAATCATTTCTCAACCTGAGAAATATATTAAACAAGCGTCAGCAGAACTGGATTTAAGTGCTCTTACGCTGATGTTGAATTTTCCGCAAGCGGCCATGCAATCGCAAATCAGGGGAGATATCTCCCCTGAGCAGTGGGATGATGGTCTGCCTATGTTTTTCACCAATTATCATCTGACAGGAATGCAATCCTGGAATAAAAATCAAAGTGAACAGAATCAATATCTGAATTTACGTAGTGGCTTTAATTTAGGTCCGTGGCGAATTCGTCATAATAGTTACTACAACCATACGGGTACAACATCTGAATGGCAATCGCTTAAAGCCTATGCTGAACGGGATATTCGCCCATTAAGATCTCGTCTGGTATTGGGTGAAACATCCACCGATAGCATGGTATTCGATAGTTTCACGTTTAATGGCATTAAATTGATGTCTGATAGCCAAATGTTGCCAGATAGCCAGCAGGGGTTTGCACCTGTTGTCCGCGGTATTGCCATGACTCACGCAAGAGTAGAAGTGCACCAAAAAGATAATATTATTTATCAGACTTTTGTTCCACCAGGCGCTTTTGAAATTACTGATATTTACCCCAGTAACCTGAATGGTGATCTGGAAATATCTATTTATGAAGAAAATGGCAATATCAGAAAATTTACTCAGCCCTTTGCTGCCTCACCATTAATGATCCGTGCCGGCCAAATGAAATATTTTGCTAATATCGGTAAATTCAGCGGTGGTAAACAGGCCAGTAAAAAAAGATTTATTCAGACAGAAGCTATTTATGGGTTATGGGATAGCACCACCATTTATGGTGGAGTGATTATTTCTTCTGACTATCAAAGCCATGCATTAGGTTTAGGGCATAATCTGGGAAAAATGGGTGCGGTATCAATCGATGTCACCAATGCAGCAACCCATTTCTCAAACGGAGAAAAGAAAACCGGACAATCTTATCAGATACGCTACAGTAAAGGTTTTACTGAAACCAATACAACGGTGACATTAGCCGGTTATCGCTACAATACCAATGGTTATTACAGCTTTAGCGATGCCAACAATAACGACCCATTTACTGATCATAGCAGAAATAGTGCGCCTAAAAACCGGATGCAAATAACGATGGGCCAAAACTTAGGACAATATGGTAATCTTTCATTATCGGCCTGGCAGCAAGATTATTGGCAAGATAAAACCCGTAAGAATCAGTCATATTCTATGTCCTATAATACCAATATTCATGATATCTCTTTATCATTAAGCTACAATTATCATCGTAATCGCTCAAGTATTAATAATGATCAAGTTTTTTCATTCAATATCAGTATTCCTCTGGATAAATGGCTGCCATCAGATAATCACAGCGCATCGGTAGATTATGATACCGCTTATAATACCAACGGTAGCAGCCAGCATTCAATGACATTATCCGGCTCTTTACTGGAACAACAAAATCTGAACTATATGATTTCCCAAGATTACAGCTACGAAAAATCAGAGAAAGAAAAACAATCAGGTAATGCCGCCAGTTTATATTACCGAGGTTCATATGGTTCTATTAATGTAGGTTATACCACCGATCATAGAAAAAATCAGCGGGTTAATTATGGATTAGAGGGTGCCATTATTGCTCATCCCTATGGCGTGACTCTGGCGCAAAATATTAGCGAAAGCGGCGCCAGTGCTTTAATTCGTGCCCCCGGGGCAACCAATGCCAAGGTACTGAATAATACCTCTATCAGTACAGATTGGCGGGGATATACCATTGTGCCTTATATATCGCAATATCGGGAAAATATGTTATCCCTTGATACCAATACATTCGGTGATGACGTAGATATTGATAATCCAACCACTAAGGTTATTCCAACCAAAGGAGCTTTGGTATTGGCGGATTATTCTATTCGTGTTGGTCATCGAGTATTTTTAACTTTACAACATCACGGTAAGAAACTCCCATTCGGCACGATAATTACAGGCCCAAATAGTGTCAATGGCATGGTGAATGAAAAGGGTGAAGTTTTCCTCAGTGGTGTGAGTGACACAGCAAAATTAACCGCCGATTTAGGCGATAAACAGAGCTGTCATATTCAATTCGATAGTAAATTATATCAAAAAATTAATGGTATTATTCTGACTTCATTACGTTGTCAGTAATTAAGTACAAATATCAACAGGAATATATATGAAACGATATTTATGGTTATTAATTTATCCTCTATTTTTACTAAGTAGCTATAATTCATACGCTGACTGTGAATTAGCCCCAAGAGCAAAAATTGCCAACTTAGCATTTAATTTAAATAATTTTAAACTGAGTTTTAATACAGATAATACGAAAAGTATTTATGTAACAACTTTCAGTGCTGCCCAGATAGCTAATGAAATGGGTATTAGTGTAAAAGACCCGATTTTTTCATGTGATGAAGACAATGTATCACTAATGTTTGGTGACAGTGTTCTCCACGGAGTGGAATCAATTAAAACTCCACATGGTTCAGGAGGATTAGAAATAATCCCAAATAGGTTATACTTATATTTTACTATCTCAGGGGGAAAAATCGGTGAAAGAGGATATCCTCAAACAGATGGTTCTAATTACTCATATAATCTGGGAACAAGAAGAAACATTACCTGGGAAGATATAGGCGGTATTAGTATCTATCTTTATAAAACAGGAGCAATTGATATACCAAAAACATTCTCTAATGGCATAATGTTTAAATTAGTAGCATTAGGGAGAAGAAGTACAAATTTAATATCAATAAGGCATTCAGGTTTATATAGATTTAAGGCTACTGGCTGTATGACAACAGCCTCAACACCGAAAGTAGATTTTGGTAATATTCCCAGTTATTTATTTAAAGGAAAAGGAACAACTGCTGGTCATGCTGATTTTAATATCGGTATTGAATGTACAGAAAAAATTAAACCTACAATTAAATTTTCAGCAAGAACAATCAGTGGCACACCAGAGAGTATTATTCAATTAAACAGAGCTAATGCAACAAATACAGCAAAAGGGGTTGGTGTGCAAATCTTATATATGGGAACTCCTATTCCTATTGGGAAACCATTTGTTGTCGGTTATTCTAACAGGGATTATCGTTATAATTTACCTTTCACTGCCCGCTATTACCAAACCGATGATAGAATAACAGGCGGAAAAGCTAACGCTGCAGCACATTTTACCGTTCAATATGAGTGATATTCAGTATAAACTGGACAATATTTCCTTATCTGGATAATTAACATGGAACAGACAGTTATACACACCAATCAAGCATTACTGCCAGAATATGACAACGGATTTATCACTCAAATCGAGTATGGAACGGTTGTTAAACACCCCCAAGTGCATTTCTGGCATGCCCGCTTTGATCTTTCACATTATCACGATGAACTCTTCAATCAATTAAATCTCCCCTTCCCTGCTACATTAGCTAAAGCCGTTAAGAAACGACGGGCTGAATATCTGGCAGCACGTTATTGTGCCAGACAACTTTTAGCACAATTAGGGCAACCCGCATTTAATTTGATCTCTGGTCATGATCGCGCCCCAATCTGGCCGCAGAATATTTGTGGTTCTGTTTCTCATTCATCTCATTGTGCAATTGTGCTGGCTGCACCGCAAACTCATAACCGATTAATTGGTGTCGATATAGAAGCTATCGTCGATCGTCAAAATATAGATGAAATCACAAAAATGATTGTGAATGACAAGGAAATTCAACTTCTGAAACATTGTCATTTACCACTTGAACAAGCATTTACCCTTGCCTTCTCCGTAAAAGAGAGTTTGTATAAAGCACTTTATCCACAAGTAAAACGGTTCTTTGGCTTTGAAGCGGCTGAAATTATTGCCCTATCCCTAGAAGATAATGAAATAACATTAGCGCTGCGGGAAACCCTCACCCCTCATTATCCGGCAGGTACACTATTTCGTGGGCAATTTATTATCTACCCACAGGAAATATTAACGCTAATTATTCAATAACCAAAATCGATAATTGCTGATTCTACTCAGCAATTTCACCATTATCCATTACCCTCATTTTCAATGGAGATTTTATTTAATATCCTTTCCTGTATTCATCAGTGAGTTATTACCAACAACAATTAACTCCTCCAACAAAGCTGAAAGCTGAGCCAGTTTTTCTGGCGAAAAGGCTTTTTCAATCGCCTGATATCCCTGTTCTACCTGCTCTTTCGCCTTTTCATAAAGTTTCTGACCATCCAGTGTTAAAGAAACATAAAGTTTGCGCTGATCATTCATCGGCTTAAGACGAAAGATCAAGCCATCACGCTCCATACGCGTCAATATCCCCGTTAAACTTGGACGAAGAATACAGGTCTGGCAAGACAAATCATAAAAATCAATTGACCGATTACCAGACAGTACACGAATAATACGCCACTGCTGTTCAGTCAAATTATGACTCTTAAGGATTGGGCGGAAAAAACCCATCGCGGTTTCTCGCGCTTGAAGTAATGCAATTGTCAGAGATTCATGCATGGGTAATGAAGGCTCTTATTTTAGTTAATCACTGATTTACTCTCTGTTGAAAGTATTATCTCACTCTATAACCACAATAAAAAAGACTAGCACGTCCCTCAGTCAACCACAAAGAAAAAATCATAAAAATATTAATAAGTAAACAAAAATTAGCCCTAAAAATAAAGTTAATAAAAAGTTAATGCAAGAGTAACGCCTTTATCCGAAAAAAGATTAATATGTTGATTAATAATGATAAAAAACAAATTTAGTGGAGATACTGTTACTGAGATCACAATTAAAATTAACAAACACATTAACATATTGCAACAACGCGCCCTGTAGCTTATTAATATATTAATAAATGCATCTTAAAACCGCCCGTTTAAGTTTATGAGGAATCGTTAATGAAAGGCACTGTCTTCGCCGTAGCCCTCAACCACCAGAGCCAGGTAGATTTCTGGCATGGCTCATTTCAGCAAGCACCTTATAACACTCTGCCTAAAACACCCGTATGGTTCATTAAACCCCGCAATACCGTTATCACCTCCGGTGAAGCGATTCCCCATCCGGTAGGTGAAGAGGTTCAAAGCGGTGCAACGCTGGCATTAATAATAGGTAAAACCGCCCGCAAAGTTGCCATTGAAAACGCAGCCGAATATATCGCAGGTTATGCATTAGCTAATGAAGTCAGCCTGCCTGAAACCGCTTTTTATCGTCCGGCAATTAAAGCTAAGTGTCGCGATGGTTTTTGCCCCATAGGCCAAATGACCCATCCTGAATCCATTGATGCGTTAGATATCATTACCGAAATCAATGGGCAAGAAGTCGATCGCTGGTCAACAGCCGATCTGGTGCGTTCAGCCACGGAATTAGTTGCAGCATTGAGTGATTTCGCAACCCTCATAGAGGGGGATGTGATCCTGCTTGGAACGCCACACCAACGCGTGGCTATCAAACCGGGCGACAAAGTTGTTATTCGGGCAGCAGGTTTCCCATCACTGGAAAATCAGGTTGTGCAAGTGGGAGAAAAAGCATGAAACACGCAAGAGTTCACTATCAAGGTCGCGATTTGATTGTTACCGTGGATAAACAGGAAAATGTCTGCCTGCCTGATGGCAGTAAAATCAACGGCGAATCCGTTCAATGGCTGCCACCCGCAAACGGTACCCTATTTGCCCTCGGTTTGAATTATGCTGATCACGCCACTGAGCTGGAATTTAAGCCCCCCAAAGAACCGCTGGTTTTTATCAAGGCCGCCAATACGCTAACCGGTCATCGTCAGGTTTCCGTTCGCCCTGATCATGTGGAATATATGCATTATGAAGCCGAGCTGGTGGTTGTCATCGGCAAAACCGCCCACAAAGTCGCTAAAGAACACGCGATGGATTACGTTGCCGGGTACACCGTCTGTAACGATTACGCAATCCGTGACTATCTGGAAAACTACTATCGTCCTAATCTCCGGGTAAAAAGCCGCGATACACTGACCCCCATCGGTCCGTGGTTCGTTGATAAAGAAGATGTGCCCAATCCACATAATCTGACATTAAGCACCTGGGTTAATGGTGAATTGCGTCAACGCGGTACAACCGCTGATTTGATCTTCAATATTCCATTCTTGATCGCTTATCTAAGCGACTTTATGACGCTGCAACCGGGAGACATGATCGCCACCGGCACGCCAAAAGGATTATCCGATGTGGTACCGGGAGATGAAGTTATTGTTGAAGTTGAAGGTGTTGGGCGTCTGGTCAACCGTATTGTCAGCCAGCAAGAGTATGAGGAGAGTCTGTCATGACCGTCATTAACCATTGGATCAACGGCAAAAACGTCAGCAGTAAAACCTATTTTGAAACCTCAAACCCGGCTACCGGCGAAGTACTGGCAGAAGTCGCTTCCGGCGGTCAAGAAGAGGTTGATCAAGCCGTTGCCGCCGCAAAGGCCGCCTTTCCCAAATGGGCTGATCTGCCGATGAAAGAGCGTGCACACTTGATGCGCCGTTTAGGTGAGTTGATTGATGAGAATGTGCCTGAAATCGCGGCAATGGAAACCAAAGATACCGGTCTGCCCATTCATCAAACACAAAATGTCCTGATCCCTCGCGCTTCTCACAATTTCAACTTCTTTGCTGAGATTTGTCAGCAAATGAACGGCCGTACCTATCCCGTTGATGACAAAATGCTCAACTACACGCTGGTGCAACCCGTCGGGGTTTGTGCGCTGATTTCTCCGTGGAACGTGCCATTTATGACCGCTACCTGGAAAGTTGCCCCCTGTTTAGCACTAGGTAACACCGCAGTACTGAAAATGTCAGAGCTCTCCCCATTAACCGCCAACCGTTTAGGCGAATTGGCACTAGAAGCGGGTATCCCTGCGGGTGTGCTGAATGTGGTTCAGGGATACGGTGCTACCGCGGGTGACGCGCTGGTGAAACATCACGATGTACGCGCGGTTTCGTTTACCGGCGGCACAGCAACTGGTCGTCAGATTATGAAAAATGCCGGCCTGAAAAAATATTCAATGGAGCTAGGGGGTAAATCTCCGGTTCTGATCTTTGAAGATGCGGATATTGAGCGCGCACTGGATGCCGCGCTGTTCACCATTTTCTCTATCAATGGTGAACGTTGTACCGCCGGTTCACGTATTTTTATTCAGCAAAGTATCTACCCTGAGTTTATTAAACGTTTTGCTGAACGCGCTAATCGTTTACGGGTGGGTGATCCACAAGATCCAACCACTCAGATCGGCGCACTTATCAGCAAGCCGCATTGGGAGAAAGTCTCCGGTTACATCCGTCTGGGAATAGAAGAAGGTGCAACATTGCTGGCAGGTGGCCCAGATAAACCGATCGATTTACCGGCACACCTAAAAGACGGCCATTTCCTACGCCCAACGGTGCTGGCGGATGTTGATAACCGTATGCGGGTTGCTCAGGAGGAGATCTTCGGCCCTGTCGCCTGCCTGCTGCCATTCAAAGATGAAGCAGAAGGTCTGCGTCTGGCAAATGATGTGGAGTACGGTCTGGCTTCTTACATCTGGACGCAAGATGTCAGCAAAGTCTTGCGTCTGGCCCGTAATATCGAAGCCGGCATGGTATTCGTCAACACCCAGAACGTCCGTGACCTGCGTCAACCATTCGGCGGCGTGAAAGCCTCCGGCACCGGCCGTGAAGGCGGTGAATACAGTTTTGAAGTGTTTGCTGAGATGAAAAACGTCTGTATCTCGATGGGGGATCATCCCATCCCGCGTTGGGGGGTATAACCGTTCCGTCAGCGTTAACCACGGTGAATTCCGGTTCGCCGTCCTGATATCAAATGAGGATTTTATGGGTAAGTTAGCGTTAGCAGCCAAAATTACACATGTGCCATCCATGTATCTGTCTGAACTACCGGGGAAGCATCACGGTTGCCGTCAGGGAGCTATTGATGGTCACAAAGAGATCAGTCGCCGTTGCCGCGAAATGGGCGTCGATACCCTTATTGTGTTTGATACGCACTGGTTGGTGAATAGTGCCTATCACATCAATTGTGCCGACCATTTCTCCGGCATTTACACCAGTAATGAATTACCCCATTTCATCCGGGATATGAGTTATGAATATGACGGCAATCCTGAATTGGGACAAATGATCGCAGAAGAGGCGCGCAATGTCGGCGTGCGCGCTCAGGCGCATGAAATCCCAAGCCTGAAACTGGAGTATGGCACGCTGGTACCGATGCGTTACATGAACAGTGACCGACATTTTAAAGTTGTCTCGGTCTCCGCATTCTGCACTGTCCATGCTTTTGAAGATAGCCGTCGTCTTGGAGAAGCAATTCTGACAGCGATTGAGAAATATGATGGCACCGTTGCGGTATTCGCCAGCGGTTCCCTTTCTCACCGTTTTATTGATGATCAACGCGCCGAAGAGGGCATGAATAGCTACACCCGAGAATTTGATGAACAGATGGATCATCGGGTGGTTCAACTTTGGAAAGAGGGCAAATTCAAAGAGTTCTGCAAAATGCTGCCGGAATATGCAGATTATTGTTATGGCGAAGGCAATATGCACGACACAGTGATGTTATTAGGTCTACTCGGTTGGGATAACTATGACGGTAAAGTGGAGTTTCTGACTGAATTGTTTGCCAGTTCCGGCACTGGGCAAGTCAACGCCGTATTCCCGCTACCTGATTACATCACCAACAGTCTATCCCCTGATTTGGAGTAACCTATGCCACATTTTTATGCTGAATGTACAGAAAATATCCGCGAACAAGCCAATCTGCCAGAGTTGTTTGCCAAAGTGAATCAGGCGCTGGCAGATACCGGTATTTTCCCATTAGGCGGCATACGCAGCCGTGCCATCTGGCTGGATACCTGGCAAATGGCCGATGGTCAACATGATTACGCCTTCGTCCATATGACACTGAAAATCGGCGCAGGACGCAGCCTTGAAAGCCGTCAACAGGTTGGTGAGAAGCTGTTTCCCCTGATCAAACAACATTTTGCCTCGTTGATGGCACAACGTTATCTTGCCCTCTCCTTTACGATGGAAGAATTAGACCCGGTATTGAACTACAAACAAAACAACGTCCACGCCTTGTTTCGTAAGGAGTAGTGATGCCGAAGCCCTTTCATCAGCATCCTCCTCGTTGGTTAATCCCTTTATTAGGTGCGCTAGTGGCCTTCGGGCCTCTGTCGATTGATATGTACCTGCCAGCCTTGCCGGAAATGGCAAGGCAATTACAGGCAACACAAGGGCAGATGCAACATACCTTGGGCGCATTTTTCGCCGGTTTCTGCCTTGGCATGCTGTTATACGGCCCACTGAGCGACCATTTAGGGCGCAGAAAACTGCTGCTCAGCGGCATCGCATTATTCGTCGTTGCCAGTGCGTTGTGTACCTTGGCGACACACGTTGAACAACTGATTTTACTGCGCGCATTACAGGCATTTGGCAGTGGCGCCGCCGTGGTCATGGGCCGAGCGATCGCCCGTGATATCTATGGTCCGCAGGCATTACCACGCGTGCTATCACTCATGACCTTAGTAACTATGATAGCGCCGCTTATCGCCCCATTACTGGGTGGCTTACTGTTAACTTATTTCAATTGGCAGGCCATATTTACGTTATTGAGTCTATTCGGTTGTATCAGCGGGATATTATTACTATTTTTATTGCCAGAAACGCTACCCGCCCAGAATAACGGCGGAAAACTTATCACCGCTTTTAAAAATTACGGCAAATTACTGACTGACGGTGAAGCGATGGCAACTATCGGCACATTGGCATTCACTTGTGCCGCCATGTTCGCATTTATCAGTGGTTCCCCTTTCGTCTATATCAACTATTTTCAGGTTCCGGCAAATTACTACGGATTACTGTTCGCCTGTAATGCACTCGGCATGATGGCAATTGTGCTGCTCAATGTCCGTTTACTAAAAGTCTACGATCTTTCCCGTCTGTTATTCATTCAAACCAGTGCTCAATTACTGTTTGGCATCTTACTGGTTATCTTTTATCAGCAAAGTCTGACGGTGATCGTCATTTTGGTCGTACTGTTTATCTCGCTGGTTAATGCCATTGGTACTAACAGCCTCTCTTTATTACTTCAACATCGCGGTCAACTTGCCGGTAGCGCCAGTGCGCTCGCTATTTCTGCACAATTCGGTATGGCAGCAGTTGCCAGTGTTGCCGTCTCTTTACTACAAGATGAAACCCCTTTTGCTATGGCCCTTGTAATGGCTGTTTGTGCTGGGTTGAGTTGGTTATGCCAGCAGCTAGCAACTTTCTACCAGCGAAAACCCCTCACACAAGTGTCTTTAGGAGAAAAAAATCATGACAAATAATGTAAATACAGAATTACTGCGTCAACAAGCTTATATCAACGGACAGTGGGTTGATGCCGACAATCAAGCAACGTTTAAGGTGACTAACCCGGCAAATGGTGAAGTTATTGCCCACGTCAGTAATATGGGCGCGGCTGAAACAGAACGCGCAATTGCAGCCGCTCAGCAAGCTCTGCCTGCCTGGAGAGCCATGACAGCCAAACAACGCAGCCAGATCCTGCAACGTTGGTTTCAGTTAATGATGGCAAATCAACAGGCACTGGCTGAATTGTTGAGCCGGGAGCAAGGGAAGTCACAGACAGAAGCTATGGGCGAGATCGCTTATGGCGCCAGCTTCATCGAATGGTTTGCGGAAGAAGGTAAACGCACCTACGGTGAAACCATTCCAAGCCCATTGCCCGGTCGCCGGATTGTCACGATCAAACAACCTATTGGCGTTGTGGCGGCCATTACACCGTGGAACTTCCCCAATGCCATGATCACCCGCAAGGTTGGCCCTGCTCTGGCAGCAGGCTGCACAGTGATCCTAAAACCCGCCTCGGAAACCCCACTTTCCGCTCTGGCTCTGGCTGCGCTAGCGGAACAAGCCGGTATTCCCGCTGGCGTATTCAATGTGGTGACCGGCATCGATGCGAAAGCCATCGGCGGAGCTATGACCCAGAGCCCGATTGTTCGCAAACTCTCTTTTACTGGCTCAACCCGTGTCGGTAAGCTCTTGATGGCACAAAGTGCCGACACGGTGAAAAAGCTATCATTGGAATTGGGCGGCAATGCGCCATTTATCGTTTTTGATGATGCTGATATTGATGCCGCTGTACAGGGAGCATTGATAGCTAAATTCCGCAACAGCGGTCAAACCTGTGTTTGCGCTAACCGAATTTTGGTACAGGAAACCATTTATGACACCTTCGCCGAACGTCTGGCACAAGCCGTTAATCAGTTGCAGGTTGGCCCGGCTAGCGACGCTAAATCACAACAAGGCCCCCTGATCAATCAAGCCGCCGTCGATAAAGTCGAGGAACACATCAGTGACGCCATTTCCCACGGTGCACGCATATTGGCCGGGGGTAAACCACACGCTCTGGGCGGTCTATTCTTCGAACCTACCGTACTGGCTGATGTCAATAAATCCATGCTTATCTCCCAAGAAGAAACATTCGGCCCTATTGCTCCCCTGTTCAAATTCCGTGATGAAGCAGAAGCCATCCATCTGGCAAATGAGACTGAATTTGGTCTGGCCGCTTATTTTTATTCCCGCGATATCGGCCGGATCTACCGTGTGGCAGAAGCGCTGGAAAGCGGTATGGTCGGGATCAATGAAGGTTTAATCTCTAATGAAGCCGCCCCATTCGGCGGCATTAAACAATCGGGCCTGGGACGTGAAGGTTCTCGTTACGGCATCGAAGATTATCTGGAAGTGAAATATCTCTGCTTTGGTGGCATAGAAGACACAGGAGTTTAACCGCATGTTACAGAAAGAAGTCGTATCACAGGTTGCACATCGTCTGCATCAGGCAGAAAAAAGCCGTGAACAAATACGCCAGATCTCATTGGATTACCCTGAAATCACCATCGATGATGCTTATGCTATTCAGCGTCACTGGGTGGAGTTGAAAATTGCCGAAGGTCGGGTACTCAAAGGCCATAAAATTGGCCTGACCTCAAAAGCCATGCAAGCCAGCTCACAAATCAGTGAGCCAGATTATGGCGCTTTGCTGGACGATATGTTTTTCCCTGATGGCAGTGATATTCCATGTGATCGCTTTATTGTGCCCCGTATTGAGGTCGAGCTAGCATTCATTCTGGCAAAACCTTTGGGTGGCCCGAACTGCACACTGTTTGATGTTTACAACGCGACCGATTACATCATTCCTGCGTTGGAATTGATCGACGCCCGTTGCCATAACATCGATCCGGAAACTAAGCGCCCACGCAAAGTGTTCGATACGATTTCTGACAATGCCGCCAACGGCGGCGTCATTATGGGCGGCCGTCCGATTAAGCCCGATCAGTTTGATCTGCGCTGGATCAGCGCCCTGCTCTATCGCAATGGCGTGATTGAAGAATCCGGTGTCGCGGCGGCGGTACTTAATCATCCAGCTAACGGTGTCGCATGGTTGGCAAACAAACTGGCCCCACATGGTGTTCAGCTTGAGGCAGGACAAATCATTCTCAGCGGCTCTTTTACCCGCCCGGTTCCAGCCAATAAAGGGGATACCTTCCATGTGGATTATGGCCCCCTCGGTGCTATCAGTTGCCGTTTTGTTTAACGAGGAAAAATATGGATCGGTTAACCAATAAATTTAAACAAGCATTAAAAGCAGGCCAGCCACAAATCGGTCTATGGCTGGGGCTTTGTAACCCCTACAGTGCTGAATTAGTGGCCGGAGCCGGTTTCGACTGGCTACTTATTGATGGCGAACATGCACCGAACGATATTCAGACGATTCTAAGCCAGTTGCAAGCGATCGCCCCTTATCCAAGTCATCCCATTGTGCGTCCGCCCTGGAACGATCTGGTCATCATTAAACAGCTACTGGATATCGGTGCCCAAACGTTATTAATCCCCATGATACAAAACGCCGAACAGGCTTACGAAGCGGTTCGGGCAACCCGTTATCCACCGGCGGGTATCCGTGGTGTAGGTAGCGCTCTGGCAAGAGCTTCCCACTGGAACAGAATTCCTGATTATCTGCATCGTGCCAACGATGAAATCTGTGTTCTGGTTCAGGTAGAAACCCGTGAAGCACTCCGTAACCTGCCGGAGATCCTCAAAGTAGACGGTGTGGATGGTGTCTTTATCGGTCCGGCGGATCTCAGTTCCGATATGGGCTTTACCAATAATCCGCAACATCCTGAAGTGAAAGACGCAATTGAGCAAGCCATCGCTCAAATCAAAGCGGCGGGTAAAGCGCCGGGCATTCTGATGTCCGCACCCAATGTTGCCGAGCACTACCTGAAACTCGGTGCTCTATTCGTTGCTGTGGGTATTGATACAACTTTATTGGCTCGGACAGCGGAAGCGCTGGCAGCACGATTTATCGCGGATAAAGAGCCGCCGGTAGCACCTTTATCCGGTGTTTATTAATCTTAGCAACCACAATTTAATAATTGATTTACTCAACAAGCATTTAATTTCCTAAACAACGTAATACACATAAAACAGTAAGTAAGGAAAATGATAATGAGCGATTCATCAACTGTTGTGCAACAGCCGGATCTTCCGGTTGGTCAACATAAACCGCTGACGGCACAACAGCAATCCGTCATTAATAAGCTATTCCGTCGCCTGATTATTTTCCTGTTCGTCTTATTTGTATTTTCGTTTCTGGATCGAATTAATATCGGGTTTGCCGGCCTGACAATGGGTAAAGATCTTGGACTGAACGCAACCATGTTCGGTCTGGCGGCAACGCTGTTCTATGTCACTTATGTCATTTTCGGTATTCCTAGCAACATTATGCTAAGCATTGTCGGAGCGCGACGCTGGATAGCCACGATTATGGTGCTCTGGGGGATCTCCTCCACTGCCACCATGTTCGCTACCGGACCAACCAGTCTGTATATCTTGCGTATGCTGGTCGGTATCGCCGAAGCAGGTTTCGTGCCGGGCATCCTGTTATATCTGACTTACTGGTTCCCGGCTTACTATCGCGCCCGTGCCAACGCGCTGTTTATGGTGGCAATGCCGGTGACGATGGCGTTTGGTTCTCTGGCTTCCGGTTATATTCTGGAAATGGATGGCCTGCTGAACCTTCACGGCTGGCAATGGTTATTCCTGCTGGAAGGTTTTCCTTCGGTACTACTGGGAATTGTCGTTTGGTTCTATCTTGATGATTCACCCAAACGCGCTAACTGGCTGACAGATGAGGACAAAAAATGCTTACAAGAGATGATGGATAACGACCAGCCCGCTCTGGTTCAACCGGCAAGCTCATCAACTCATCAGGCAATGCAAAAACCCAGTATATGGCGTGAAATTTTCGCGCCGATCATGCTGATGTATACCCTGGCTTACTTCTGTTTAACCAATACCTTGAGTGCGATTAATATTTGGACGCCACAGATTGTGCAAAGCTTCAATCAGGGCAGCAGTAACATCATGATCGGCATCCTGACCGCTATTCCTCAGTTTTGTACCATCATCGGCATGATTTACTGGAGTCGCCGTTCAGACCGGTTACAAGAACGTAAAATGCATACGGCGCTACCCTATCTGTTCGCCGCCGCGGGCTGGATATTGACCTCATTGACCAACCACAGTGTCATTCAGCTCATTGGGATTATTATGGCCTCAACCGGTTCATTTACCGCAATGGCGGTCTTCTGGACCACGCCGGATCAAGCTATCAGTTTACGCGCAAGAGCGATCGGCATTGCGGTTATTAGCGCTACAGGCAACATAGGTTCAGCACTCAGCCCGTTATTAATCGGCTGGCTGAAAGATCAGACAGGAAGCTTTAATACCGGGCTCTATTTCGTTGCCGGATTGCTGGTCGTTGGCGCAGCCATTATCTGGTTGATCCCAATGAAACACGCCAGACAGAGAACAGCGTCGTAATTTTCAATAAAAAGGAAAAACCATCATGGCTGAACCTATCATTGCCAATATTGATATCAGCAAGGATTATGATGAAACTCAAGGCACTGATGATGTGCATTATCAGACCTTTGGCCGGATGGCGGCATTTTTTGGTCGTAATATGCAAGCTCATCGTCACGATGGTTTCTTCCAACTTCATTTTTTGATCACCGGCCATATTGAATTACAGTTAGATGCTCAACACTATTCTGTACAAGCGCCGCTGTTTATCCTGACACCGCCCTCCGTTCCTCACGCTTTTTTCACTCAAGATGACAGTGACGGATATGTCCTTACCGTACGGCAAGATCTGATATTACCGTTATTGGAATCACTCTATCCAGCTAATAAAGATATTCTTGATATTCCGGCTATTTGCTTATCCGTCGTCGATAAACCGGAAGAACTGGCCGCTTTTAATCACTATTGGGCGTTAATCGCCCGCGAATCATCGAATAACTTTATTGGTCGAGAGCAATCGCTGACATTTTTAGCACAAGCTATATTTACCCTGTTATTGCGCAATATTCCTCTTGATGATCACCCGGTTAATGGCGTGCGAGGAGAAATTAAATTATTTCAGCGCTTTAACCAATTAATAGACAATTATTATCATCATCATCTTTCCGTACCGGAATATGCTTATAAGTTAGATATTACAGAGTCGCGATTAAAAGATATGTGCCGTCGGTTTACCAATCGTCCACCGAAACGACTCATCTTTGACCGTCAACTGCGTGAAGCCAAACGGCTACTATTATTCAGTGATTGCCCAGTATTTGAAGTTGCTTATCAGCTTGGATTTAAAGATCCAGCCTATTTTGCCCGTTTTTTTAATCGATTAGTTGGCTGCTCACCTAGTTATTGGCGAGAAAGAAATATTCACGAAAAATAAATATCCATGCTAATTATACCAAGCCCGGCATTTTATTCTGCCTGCTCCGCAAACCTCGTGCTATTAATTCGTGCTAAACTGACTCATTTTTATTACAAAATCTCTTCCAAGAATTAAAATTCTGAATATACTGAGACTCTGTCACTCACTGGAATTTTTTGAAGGATAAATGATGGCAATCGGAGTGCCGATAAAAATAAATTTATTTAAGAAAAGGAAACACAACATATGCAAAATCCTTACTATATGGCAGGCGAATTCGGATTCCCACCTTTTGATGTCATAGACTTCATATAATCATGAGAATTTCAGAATGAGAAAATCAGCCATTACCTTCAATATCACTTATGCTATCTTTTGTGCGTTATTTATATATATGATGTCATACTTAGAAGAAGAGCATTATATCGGTGGCCAGGATATAGATAATCTCTGTACTGTTTACAGAGAGCTGATAGATGATAATCGTGATGTATTTGCTCCAACATGTTTACTGATTATGTCCCCTTTAATTTATGCAACCGTAAAGAAAAGATTCAAATCACATTCTCTTAATGTCATGACATTTGCTTTGCTAGGATACTGGGTGTGGCGGTTTTTTATCAGATTGATCGTATGCGTTTAGGATAGTTTCAAATTATTCGGGTAGCGGCCACTGGGTGTTACCTGAATGTCAACTCACGCTATGCGATTAATTACAAATACGACACCTTAACAGTTCAGATTTTTACGTTGCTCTTAATACTTTGATACCCTATTTCTAAATATTCTGGTTTTCACATTAATTCCTCTTACAAATGTAAATTATCTTAAATTTATAAATTTTTGATTGCTTTTTGCACACACCCTACAGCAGGATAAAAAAGTACATTAGAGGAGCAACCAGTATGGCAAATATCATTTATTTAACATTGAAAGGCAAAAAACAGGGGCTAATCTCCGCTGGCTGTGGCTCCTTAAGTTCCATAGGAAATAATTACCAGCACGGCCATGAGAATGAGATTTTTATTTACTCGCTTCAACATTTAATGACAAGAGAACAACACGTATCCCATCATCCGGTTATGGTAGTAAAACCCATCGATAAATCTTCGCCTTTATTGGCGCGAAGCTTCGATGACAATGAAGAGCTGGAATGTTTATTTGAGAACTATCGCACATCACTAACCGGAGGATTAGAAAAAAACTATTCTATCAGGCTAGGCCACGCCTTGATATCCAGCATAAAAAGCAATTATCCGCATTCCAGAGACAGTAATGCCAGCGTACCACAGGAAATCATCTGTTTTACTTACAAAGATATCACGTGGAACAATCTTGCTTGTTCAACCGGTTCTTATAGCTTCTGGGATGACAGGATTTATTGACGATGAATAATGCCACTTATTTAACTGATACTCCCGTTGATTCAGAATCTGAGAATGGGTTACGCATTGTTTTATCACCTGTGCAACTCGCGGCGATCCTATCGGATAATACCATTACCGAAGAAGAGACCTGGAGTAACAGAATATTAGGTGGAGCGGGTTTAGCGGCAGAGAAACCACGACGGAAACTTATCGCGAGGCGGTAAATTTAGCAAAAGAATTTGGGGCTGATGATTACACCGCTTCTGAAATAGGGCTTACTGTCGATATTGCTGTACCATTGTCATTTGCTTCAATAGCGGGCGCAGTTAGAGTTGCCTCTGTACGAGTAGGCCGAATTAAGTTAATTGAACATGAATCGCCTACAGGGTTAAAACCGGGTGGACATACTTTGGCTAAACATGTTGGGTTATCGGAGCAGGAGTTAAGGGCAAGGCTAGCAGATATATCTAGAGCAAGTACTTTTTACAATCAAGATGTGGCAGAGCAAGTGATTTCGGAAGCTCTAAAAGCAAATAGAATACACTTGGAGAATTGGGCTAAATATGCTATTCCAGAAGGAACAACCGCTCCTATTGAATATGTTTCAAGTACTTCTATTGGTTTCGGTATTACCAGAGGATCACGATATGTGGACAAGTTATATAAAGTCAAAGTTGTTTTAAAGTACTCTAAATACAACGGTCAACCCTATTATATATTAACTGCATTTCCAGTATATTAGGGCTAAGATTATACACTCCAAAATATAAAAAGGTTTAATTAAAATGAACGGACAATATCCATTTTTAGACATCTTAGTAGGTGCTTATTTTTGTCAAGATTATGACTTATTGTATGGGAAAACTATGGATGAAGTCATAGACTGCTTTCTTAATGTTGCAACTCAGGAAATGATAAAAGGATTAATCAAAGAAATTGACTCTTTTATTAACACTTCAAAAGATATAGAGAAGGACTTTGACGCTCTCTACTATAGTGACTTTGACCCAGATTTTTGGGACACTGCCACAGCGCTTGGCTTTTTAAACTATGTATCCAAAAGAGCACAAGATCATCTAGATAAAAATAAATAATTACAGGATTTTTAATTCAAAAATAAACAAGGAAGTTTAATAAATAAGAATAGTTTATATATTTCAAGCAATTCTATTGATTTCAGTTACCAGGAGATCGCAATAATATGAAAGGCCACAATTAAAATGACCGGACAATATCCATTTCTAGATATTTTAATGCATGCTTACTTTAATCAGGACTTCGATATAATATCAGGTCCCGAGCTTGATGATGTTATCAATGATTTTCTTAATGACGCATCTCAGGGAATGAGAAAAGGGTTAATAGAAGAAATCAACGATCTTATTGACTCTTCTGAAGATGTAGAGAGCACATTTGATTATCATTACCATGATGCTGACGTTCTCCCCGAAGGGTGGGGTATGACAGCACTTGAGTTTTTAACGCATGTGTCAAACAAGTCACAAGATTATTTAAACGAGCATACTGAACAAGATGAGTAATTAAGGCGTTATGAATTTAACGACAAAAAATATTATATATTAACAGCATACCCAAAATTTGATTAAAATTTGTGGAGAAGAAAATGGAACTAAATCGTTTAATGTTTGCTTATTTCAATCAAGACTATGACATAATATCTGGCCCTGAGCTTGATGATGTCATAAATGACTACCTTGATACCACGAATGAAGCAATGAAGAAAGAATTAATAGAGGAAATAGAGTCTCTTATCCATAATTCAGAAAATATAGAGAAAGACTTTCAAACTCTCTATTCTAGTTCTAGCTTTTGCCCTAAATTATGGGATACCACAGCATTTGAATTTCTAAAATATGTATCAAAAAGAACAAAAAATTATCTGGATAAAGGCAAGTAACTAAAAATTTTTTCACATAACAACAAACAAGGAAGTTTAATCAATAAGAATAGTTTATATATTTCAAGCAATTCTATTGATTTCGATTACTAGGAGATCGCAATAATATGAGAGGCCACATTAAAATGACCGGACAATATCCATTTTTAGATATTTTAATGCATGCTTATTTTAATCAGGACTTCGATATAATATCAGGTCCCAAGCTTGATGATGTTATCAATGATTTTCTTCATGTCGCAACTCTGGGAATGATAAAAGGGTTAATAGAAGAAATCAATGATCTTATTGACATTTCCGAAGATGTAGAGAGCACATTTGATTATCATTACCATGATGCTGACGTTCTCCCAGAATGGTGGGGTATGACAGCACTTGAGTTTTTAAAGCATGTGTCAAAAAAGTCACAAGATTATTTAAACGAGCATACTGAACAAGATGAGTAATTAAATTATTCTTAAATGAAGAAATAAAGAGGTTAAATATAATGGAAATGAGAGAACAATTGCAGTACATAGATAAGCTGACAAATGCTATTGATAGGAATGATTTTGAATCATTTCAAAAAATATTCAATGAGCTGCAAGGAAATTATCTTAATATTGCACCGCCAATGTTATTGGAAAATATTAATCATCTTATCCGTGGCGCTAACAATATAAAAGGATGTTTTAGCAACTATCATGATAATAATGCTGACCCTAAGTTATGGGAAACTATTTCCGCCGTATTAGAACATCTGAATCAGTCATCAAAAATAATGCAAAGTTATATAAACAAACACCATAAAAAGGATAAATAAATCGACCTTTAATCCATGAAATATTCAAATAAAAAACGCTTTTGAATGTAATTAATTATATATTATACTTCAAAGGCGTCACTTATTAACCAAACTTCAAAAACATTAATCACACACAAAAATTCATTTCACCCTCAATAAAAACAAAAAATATGATGTTATTAAAGATATTTTAACCTCTGACTAAAGATAATTATAAAAATAACAATGAAAACATTACAAATATCCCGATGCCATATGCAAAAATTTGCTTTTTATTCAGTTTTTCTTTAATAATACTGGTTCGTTTGATATTTAATTTCTTAAAATAAAACTTTAAATGAGAATATTATGCAAAAAATTACATTAATTACCGGCGGATCACGTGGCATTGGTCGCGCAACAGCTTTTTATTTGGCAGAGAAAGGGCATCACATTGGTATTGGCTACCACACCAATCAAGAGCAAGCTCAGGAAGTCACAGAAATCATCCATAATATCGGCGGTAAAGCCATCGCCATTCAGGTCGATGTCGCTGATGAAAAACAAGTTGTAGAACTCTTCCAAAGAATTGATGCCGAACTCGGATGCATCACAGGTTTGGTAAATAACGCCGGAATACTTAAACCACAAGCATCGATTGAACAATTAACCGCCCATCGCTTGCATGATATTTTTGCCACCAATGTTATAGGCAGTTTTCTCTGTGCACGGGAAGCAGTTAAAAGAATGTCCTTCCGGCATGGTGGTCACGGTGGATCAATTGTCAATGTTTCATCCGCAGCATCCCGATTGGGCTCACCGCACGAATATATAGATTATGCCGCATCAAAAGGGGCGATCGATACTTTGACTATTGGCCTGTCTCTGGAAGTGGCAGATCAGGGAATTCGGGTCAATGCCGTTCGTCCTGGATTCATCTATACCGATATGCACGCTGATGGCGGCGAACCAAATCGAGTTGATCGGGTGAAAAATTCCTTACCAATGAAACGCGGTGGACAACCGAAAGAAGTGGCACAGGCTATCGCCTGGTTGCTGTCGGATGAAGCCTCATATGTCACCGGAAATTTTATTGACCTCGCCGGAGGGAAATAACATTTAAAACAAGTACATATTGAGCTGAATTTACCAATAACCAATATTTGGATACATGAAAAAGAAACCAGAAAATGAAAGATGCCCCATATTTTCAATTGACTTTAGATCAATATTCAGGATGTATTATTAATTAGTATGGGCTGGCATATTGATAACAGGACTCATCGCTATTTTCTGGATAAAGAATATGCCCAAGTGCCCATTCGGTTGAACGCAGGCCAAACTGCAACAACCAAAATCCTCAATACAACCAAGAGGTAAATCATGAAAAACATTGATCCAAAACTTTATCAACATACGCCCACGATTAGCGTCTACGATAACCGTGGCCTGACCATTCGTAACATCGACTTTCACCGCTCTGTCGCGGGAGGGGATACGGATACTCGTATTACCCGCCACCACAATCTCACCGGCGATACTTTGCGAACAGAAAGTGCCGATGCCGGCCGTACCGTCGCCCCCAATGATATTGAAGGCCGTCAAGTGTTGATTGTAACCGCAACCGGCGCCATTCAGACTCGGCAATATGAAGCTAACACCCTGCCCGGCCGTCTATTGTCCGTAAGTGAACAAGCCCCCGGAGAAAAGACCTTGAAATAACAATCACAAAAATATCGTCTGGATCACACTTTAAATAACAAATCATCCTTCCCAACGAAAAGTACCAGCGAACCTTCCGAAAATCTATTCAAGAAACGCCATTCTAAAGCTTCAATTAAGAAACACAAAACAAACACTAAATTAACATTTCCGTGCCAATATTGATTATATTATATCAAGACAGGCGCTTTTTATGACGACTGTGAGGTAGACATGAAACCAGAAGATTTTCGCGCCGACAAAAAACGTCCTTTCACCGGTGAAGAGTACTTGAAAAGCCTTCAGGATGGCCGCGAAATTTACATTTATGGCGAACGCGTAAAAGATGTCACGACACATCCCGCATTCCGCAATTCTGCTGCTTCAATTGGTCAGTTGTACGATGCCCTGCACGCCCCGGAAACCCATGATACCCTGTGCTGGAATACCGATACCGGCAGTGGCGGGTATACTCACAAATTCTTCCGCTTTGCTACCAGTGCGGATGATCTGCGCCAACAACGTGATGCGATTGCTGAGTGGTCACGTCAAACCTATGGCTGGATGGGCCGTACACCTGACTATAAAGCGGCCTTCGGTAACGCACTCGGCGCATTCCCTGAATATTATGGCCAGTTCGCTGATAACGCCCGTGTCTGGTACAAACGTATTCAGGAAACAGGCGTTTACTTTAACCATGCCATTATCAATCCCCCCATCGATCGCCATAAACCCATCGATCAGACACGCGATGTCTATATTAAGCTAGAAAAAGAGACTGATGCCGGTATCATCGTCAGCGGCGCAAAAGTGGTAGCAACTAACTCAGCACTGACTCACTATAACTTTATTGGTTTTGGCTCCGCACAAATAATGGGAGATAACCCTGATTTCGCTTTGATGTTTGTCACGCCAATGGATGCGGAAGGCATGAAACTGATCTCCCGCGGCTCCTATGAATTGGTAGCAGGTGTAACAGGTTCCCCATTCGATTATCCCTTATCCAGCCGTTTCGATGAAAACGATGCGATTCTGGTGATGGATAAGGTCCTTATTCCTTGGGAAAATGTCCTGATTTACCGTGATTTTGACCGCTCACGCAACTGGGCAGTTCAAGCAGGTTTCGCCAATCTGTTCCCATTACAGGCTTGTGTACGACTAGCAGTGAAACTGGATTTTATTACTGCCCTGCTACAAAGGAGCCTGGAATGTACCGGCGTGATAGAATTCCGTGGTGTTCAGGCTGACCTGGGTGAAGTGGTTGCCTGGCGTAACCTGTTTTGGTCACTGAGTGATGCGATGTGGGCAGAAGCCAAACCGTGGAAAGGCGGCGCTTATATGCCGGATACCCAAGCAATACAAACTTATCGCGTTATGGCACCAACGGCTTACACTAAAATTAAGAATATTATTGAAAGTAACGTCACCAGCGGCCTAATTTATCTACCATCTAGTGTACGTGATATGAATAATCCAGAAATTGATAAATATCTGGCCCGGTATGTTCGGGGTTCCAACGGAATCGATCACGTTGAGCGCATTAAGATTTTAAAACTGATGTGGGATGCCATTGGTAGTGAATTCGGTGGCCGTCACGAGTTGTACGAAATCAACTACGCCGGAAGTCAGGATGAAATTCGTATGCAATGTCTGCGTCATGCTCATGGCTCTGGCAATATGAAAAAAATGATGGATATGGTTGATCGCTGCCTTGCTGATTATGATCAGCATGGCTGGCGGAGGCCACATTTATACAACAATAACGATATTAACCAGTTAGATAAGCTGCTGAAATAATCGGTAGCAGGAGGCCAATATGTCCTTAGAAAATGAACATCGCCTGCGTTTCAGAGATGCGATGGCGAGTCTGTCAGCAGCGGTGAATATCGTCACCACCGATGGCCATGCCGGATGCTGCGGCATCACGGCCACCGCAGTATGCTCAATCACCGATACGCCACCCACGCTGATGGTATGCATTAACCGTAGCAGTGCTATGAATACCGTTTTTCAGGAAAATGGCCGCCTGTGTGTCAATATTTTAAACCACGAACAAGAATTGATGGCACGTCACTTTGCCGGTATGACCGGAGTCAGCATGGAAGAGCGCTTTCGCTGGAATATCTGGCAGAAAGGAATATTAGGTCAACCGGTGTTAACCGGCACCCTCGCCAGCCTTGAAGGTGAAATTGAACAGGTTCAAGAAGTGGGAACGCATAACGTGTATCTGGTTCAGATTAAACATATCACGGTGAGCGAACAAGGCCACGGCCTCATCTATTTTAAGCGTAATTTCCGTCCAGTTATGTTGGAAATTGAAACCGCTACAGTTTAACGGCTTCTCCATCTGGCAGTGATTGTTCTTCCACTATTCAGGCCATTCAGGGCCTGAATAGTGTTCTGTTGTCAACGCATATATCTATACCCGTCATCTTTCAAGTTGCCTCTTTGTTGGCTGCCGTCGCGATCCATCTTGAAATCCATAGGGTATATTCAACCTTTTTCCTGATCATTTTTAATATTCACTTTATGAATATAGTTCTAAATTTGATATTAATTTTTATATTAGTGTGATCAACCACCAAGAACACATTTTAACCATATAATAACCTACCGAGTTCATGATAATTTGGACAAAGTTCAAAAAAACACCACGTTAGCGATACATCATGTTATAAAAATGTCAACTATCAGGCATTTTCGTATGTATTCCAACATATAAATAATGACTCATCAGAGGCAATCAACTATGAATAAACCCGCATCCATCGGTTTATTACAACAACCCAAGCCGTTCTTTATGATTTTCTTCGTCGAGCTTTGGGAGCGATTCGGCTACTACGGTGTACAAGGCGTTCTTGCTGTCTATTTTGTACAGAAATTGGGATTTTCCCAAGAACAAGCGTTTATTACCTTCGGTGCATTTGCCGCGCTGGTTTATGGTTTGATCTCGATTGGCGGTTATGTAGGTGACCACTTACTAGGAACTAAACGAACCATTGTGTTGGGTGCCATTGTCCTGGCAATTGGCTATTTTATGACGGGCCTTTCTATCCTACACCCTGATTTAATTTTCTACGCATTGGGAACGATCGCCGTTGGTAACGGCCTGTTCAAAGCCAACCCGGCCAGCCTGCTGTCTAAATGCTATCCCCCCAAAGATCCTCGTCTGGATGGGGCTTTTACGCTGTTTTACATGTCAATCAACCTCGGCTCGCTGTTCTCACTCGCTCTCGCGCCTGTTATTGCGGAAAAATTTAGTTATGCCGTTACCTACAATATTTGTGGTATTGGGCTGATTATTGCTTTGTTAGTCTATATCTTATGTCGCAATACAGTACGTAATATTGGTTCTGAACCCGACCATCAACCAATCAACTATAAAAACCTATTCCTGGTATTAGCAGGAAGTGTTGTGATGGTTTACGTCTGTGCATGGCTGATGCACAACGTGAAAATAGCCAATATTGTGCTGATTACCCTATCTGCTATCGTGGTGTTTATCTTCTTCCGTGAAACATTAAAACAGGATAAAGCTAGCCGTAACAAAATGTTTGTGGCTTTCATTTTGATGCTTCAAGCTATTGTGTTCTTCATCCTGTATGCACAAATGCCAACTTCTCTCAATTTCTTTGCCATCCATAACGTTCACCACCAGTTGCTTGGTTTTGACATTAACCCGGTCAGTTTCCAAGCGCTTAACCCATTCTGGATCGTCGTTGCCAGCCCGATACTCGCCGCCTTATACACTCACTGGGGCGCTAAAGGTAAAGACCTCACAATGCCAGCTAAGTTTGCTGTTGGTATGTTCCTGTGCTCTTTAGGTTTCCTCACTGCCGCCGCTGCCGGTTTGTGGTTTGCAGATGAACAAGGTTTGACCTCCCCTTGGTTTATTGTTCTGGTTTATCTGTTCCAAGGCGTCGGTGAATTGATGATCAGTGCATTGGGCCTGGCAATGATTGCAGCCCTTGTTCCTCAGTACCTGATGGGTTTTATTCTGGGAATGTGGTATTTAACTCAAGCAACTTCCTCCTTACTCGGCGGCTATGTCGCAGCCCTTACCGCCGCACCGAAAGGGATTACTGACCCATTGCAAACATTGCCAATCTATACCAGCGTATTCGGCAAAATTGGGATTGCGACCTTCATTGTCGCGATCATCATGGCGGTCACCGTGCCGTGGCTAAACAGTATGATGAATGAAAAACAAAAAATATGACTTGAGCTAAAATAAAAAACCTCGCCAAAGGAGAAAATACCGCTCGCTCACCCCGGTCACATAGTTATCTATGCTACCGGGGATTCGCTCCCTTGCCGTCGCGATGCATCTTGAAATCCATAGGGTATAGAGCATCTAGAATTTAGTCGCTTTGAACATGGCAAAAGGTGGGTAACATCGTAGATCTCCAGTATCCTCTAAAGCATCCGCGTCATTGTGTTCAAAAAGCTCAATAGTTTTGAACCCGGCCTCGTTCAAGATTTGGTAATATGTATCTTTATGCCAATGCGTATCTGAAATCTTAAAAATAGTTCCATTTGGCAGCTCTAAATACACTGGCTTGATTTCTCCATCATTGTATTTTTTATTTAGATCGCCACTCATAAAAGATTTGAATTTAATCCCACAAGAATCTGGATTAGTATCCAATACATAAAAAATACCACCAGGTTTTAATGTCCTGTGAACCTCCTTAGCGATTTTCAAAAGATCAGACTTTTCACTGTTAGTAACGAACACGTAACAGCATATAGCTGCGTCGAAAGTATTATCATTGAAGTTAAGGACATCAGTTGTAATTTGATGATAAGAACTATTGCCACGATTGATATTGCTGGCGGCTTTGTCCACCATGGTTTGTGAAATATCTACTCCCGTTACCGTCTTTATGCCGCCAGCAATTAGTCGACGTGACACTTTCCCACCACCACAACCGTAATCAAGAACCGATACGTTTTGCCCCAAGCTCTCCTTAAGGTTCTCAATCAACGGCGCGTACCCAAGTCTCTCCTCCAAATAATCATCATATTGATCGAATAAATTTGAAGCCTCTTCATTCATCCAGTTAGTATTCATTTGTTATCTCATATATGTGTAGTAATAACCAAAATTGCTCTTTAAAGTCCTTTGGACTTTTCGCCTTATATCCCTGTCCGCATTGGACGAAAGTTTACGACGGTTTTTGCAAAGAAAAAACATAACTAAGTTAAATAAAAGGTCTAACAGGACCTAAAATAATAAATTGATTTTTGCAATACCTAAATCATATTTAGCAATATCGATTTTTCTTTAAATTGATCACTCTCCTCCAGAACCCCATTGTGAAAAAAATTCAATATCAAAATGACACAAATACAACTATGTGTATATAATTATTATCCATATATTGAGTCTAGTCACAATATTCCTTTTTTTACCGGAAGTTTCTTGTATATTATACCAAATCAACTTTAATCCTGCATTTTCAAATTAATTGGGTATATTATCATTCTAAAAATAATTTTAAAAAGATAATAACCATATTCATTTAAAATCACTACTTTTCACAGACTAATATATAGTCGCAATAATTACTACAATGATAACCAAAAAGAAAAAATGTCTTTTCTAATTATCCCCTTCGTTCATCACAAAATATTAATCACTTTACTTTCCATAAAACGGCATTCAAAACAATAGCAATTGTTTCATAGATTTATCATTACTTAGATTAATTATTATTTACGTGATTATAAATTTTGTTATTGCATTGCCACAGGCATTTAGAGAAACAATAGATAATAACGTTATGAAATAGTTAATGACCGAATGATACCGTTTTATCTACCCGTTATTTTCAGCCTATTTCAACCCGTTATCAGGCGTCGTATTTGCTGCCTTATTTTAATGAATATCAATAACTTTTTTATTGTATTCATGATACGCAGAGCAGCATAACTACCTTATTTAACATTTAAAAGGAATAAACATGAGCACAATCACGCCAGAACGCCCCGAAACGACACAACAGGCACAAAAAGCTAACCGACTGCATGAAGCGAGTATCCTCAAACGTGCTAATCCTCAATTACAAAATGCGGTACATCTTGCTTTAACCACGCCTCATGCCGATCAACAAGGTTATAACAGTAAATTTGGTGGCCGCGCCAGCCAGTATGTCGCCCCCGGCGCAGTTGCTTCCATGTTCTCTCCCGCTGCTTATCTGACTGAACTTTACCGTCAGGCACAAGATTTACACGCAAAAAATTCCATTTATCATCTGGATAAACGCCGCCCGGATCTAAAATCACTGATACTCAACCAGCAAAATATGGATGATGAAGTTTCTACACTTTCTCTGTCTAATAAAGTGTTGCTGGAAGGGATTAAGACACTGACCGGGCAGGAAGGCCATACTCATGTGATGAAAGCGCTATCAACCTTTCGCTCTTCTGGCTCTCTGCCATATCACGATGCTTACGAAAATGTACGTAAGGTTATTCAGTTACAGGCTCCGGTATTTGAGCAAATGAGTCCATCCCCAGAAACAGATATCGCTAAACTGAAATATCAAGCTTCCCTGTTGGGGATTAATATTTCCATCTCTCCAGAACTATTTAATATCCTAACGGATAAAATTACAGATGACAAAAAGGAAATTAAAAGACTCTATAAAAAAAACTTTGACGATATTCAGCCCTCTTTAATGGCAACACTAGAATATCTAAAAAGCTATTATCATTTGACTGATGAAGAAGTTAATCAGTTTATTAACCAACAAAATATCAAACGAATACATAATAAAATGAATGCCGAATATGGCAGCCAACAACCCGCTCAATATTATCTACTCAAGCTTAATAAGATTATTCTTGTATCACGAGCCACAGACATGGCACCAGAAATCCTTAAAAAAATTGCCTCTAGTAGAACTTATCACGCAATATCCCAACCTATGGAAGTCATCCTAGAATATAGCCCTACTATATACGATGAACTGAATGACATACCAGACATCAATACAGCGAGATTAAAGAAAATATTTCGCGTTAAATACTATATGCAACGTTACAATATTGATGCTGAAACTGCATTGATACTATGCAATGCACCAATTTCAAAAGACTACTATAGCCCTAGCCCCGATCAATTTAGTCGTTTATTTAATACCCCACCATTAAATGGCCGGGATTTCTACGTTTCAGATGAAGAAATTGATTTAAGCCAAAACAGTGCTGATAGCTGGCAAAAAGAGGTACTTAAACGTGCTTTTAATGTCGATGATATATCACTTTATCAATTACTCAAGATGACTCATCGTAACAATGGAAATGGAAAAATAATCAATAACTTAACTAATATTTCTTATCTCTATCTGACCAAATTACTAGCAGATGTCCATCAATTAACTGTTAACGAGCTGAATTTACTGCTAATTGCCATAGGTGAAGGATCAACCAGTTTATCTGGGATCAGTGATGATAATCTGTCTGTTCTGATTGACAAACTTTATAACGTTACCCAGTGGTTGCATGCACAGAAATGGAATAAGTACCTGTTGTTTATGATGACCACCACCGACTATAACAAAACCCTGACGCCAGAAATCCAAAACCTGCTAGATGCTGTCTACAATGGTTTGCAAGGCCTTAACAGCGAAAACGAGGCAAATCTTCTGTTGAAGATCTCTCCCTATATCGCCGCCGCTCTGCAATTACCGTCTGAAAATAGCGCTTACTATATGCTCACTTGGGCAGATCAACTAAAACCCGGCTCTGGTGCAATGACAGCAAAAAAATTCTGGAAATGGTTGCAATCTCAACACACCCCAGAACAATCAACTACTGAGACAGAAGAACAAGCCGTCCAATATTGCCAATGCCTGGCACAACTAGCGCTGATTTATCATTCCATCGGCCTTAGCGAAAGTACCTTACGTCTGTTTGTCACAAAACCACAACACTTTGGTCTTACCGCAGGAGCAACGTCAACACACAATGCATTATCACTGATAAAACTGACGCGTTTTACTGACTGGGTTAACTCTCTGGGGGAAAAAGCCTCTTCTATTCTGACCGAATTTGAAAAGGGAACATTAGAAGCCAAACAGTTAGCTGATGCCATGAGTCTTGATAAAAATCTACTGGAGCAAGCCAGTACTCATGCACAAGTTAATTTCTCCAACTGGGCATCTCTCGACACCATCCAACAATGGGTGAATATCGCGCGTCAATTAAATATCTCTCCACAAGATGTTTCTACATTGGCGCAAGTATTAGACATAGAACCTTCCACTGACTATAGCCAATGGGAAAAAATAGCGGCCATATTAACCGCCGGACTCGATACCCAACAGGCCAACACCCTGCACACCTTTCTGGATGAATCTCGCAGTACTGCATTAAGCGAGTACTACATTCATAAGGTCGCTAACGCAGGTGCAAAAATTAAAAACCGTGATGATCTGTACCAGTATTTATTGATTGATAACCAAGTTTCCGCCGCCATCAAAACTACCCCGATTGCGGAAGCTATCGCCAGCATCCAACTGTATATTAACCGGGCACTGAAAAACATGGAGGGAAACTCAGTCTCGCAGGTTGCCACCCGGCCATTCTTTACCGATTGGGACAAATACAATAAACGCTACAGCACTTGGGCCAGCATTGCTAAGCTCATTTACTACCCTGAGAATTACATCGATCCGACGATACGTATCGGGCGAACAAAAATGATGGATACGTTGCTGCAATCCATCAGCCAGAGTCAATTAAATACCGATACGGTAGAAGACGCCTTTATGTCTTATCTGACGTCGTTCGAACAGGTGGCTAATCTGGAAATTGTCAGTGCCTATCATGACGACATCAATAGCAATCAGGGATTAACCTACTTTATCGGACACAATAAAACAGAAGTGAATCAATATTATTGGCGTAGCGTGGATCACAATAAATTCAATGACGGTAAGTTTCCTGCTAACGCCTGGAGTGAGTGGCACAAAATTGACTGTCCAATAAATCCCTATAAAGACACTATCCGCCCGGTAATTTTCCAATCTCGCCTGTATCTGATCTGGCTGGAACAAAAGAAAATTGCTAAACAGGCCGATAATAATAAAACCATCGAATGTTATTATTATGAACTAAAACTAGCGCATATCCGTTATGACTGGACTTGGAACACACCAATAACCTTAGAAGTACATGACAAAATATCCGCTGTTTTGAAAACATCAGATTTATTGGACCAATTGCAAGAGTACCAAAAGCAATTAGAAGATAAACTGCAAGAACAGCAGGAACTTGTAGAACTACTAAAACCAATCACACCACTGAATCCAGTAAGTCCACCACAACCTATAGCGCCACTAGAATCATTGCAACTATTGCCACCGCTAATAGAACAACGGAAAAAACAACTGGCGCAATGGGAGAGAGAGTTGATTGAGCAGGGACAATCAACGACAGAGATAAGCGTAAGGGAAAAACAGCTGGAATTGAACCAACAGGATATTCAGAAGGAGTTGGATCGATTAGAGCCAGAGCTAATAAGAAAACAACCAGGGTTCTACTGTGCAAATCACCAAGATAATAAGTTGTTAGTCATATTTTATCAAAAACAGGATGCACTGGATAAATACACAACAGATGCGCCAATAAAAGGGCTACATATCTCCTCAAATATATTACCCGAAGATATCAATCTCGGAGATTACATACTTAATATTCATAACCAATTTGATATCGATATTGGCGTCAATAGTATCATTAAGGTGAATAACCGGTATGAAGTCTCTTCATCAATAGAGATAAGTGACAATAATATCCTGACCCTTTACCACGACACAAACGGAGCGCAGTATATGCAGTCAGGCGGCTATCGCACTCGCCTTAATACCTTGTTTGCCCGTAAATTAGCCAGTCTCGCCACCGCTGGAATTGATACTATTCTGAATATAGAGACCCAGAATATTCAAGAGCCTACTTTATGGAATGATAATTTTATTGCAACATTACCAATATATAGCTCAAGTCATCACGGTAACAGCAAAAATATCACAATAATGTTAGGCAATGACACGGAAAAACCTGACGAAGAAAATATCATTTATCAGGGTGAATTAAAGGATGAAATTCAATTAATTGATCTTTCTCAAACTTATATATCCGTAATAAATGGCAATAATAGTACTAAGCCAGGAAATGAGATAAATAATGGCGAATGTTGGATTTATTTATTTGTAAAATACTCTGGAGATCCAAAATACATTGGAGAGTTCTGGTTTATTAATAAAACTAATTTTCAAGGTTATTATCCAAAATATTCTATGGAAAATATTGATCCTATTTTTACAGAAAATAAATTGGGAACCGAACCAATGGATTTCAACGGAGCTAATAGCCTCTATTTTTGGGAGCTGTTCTATTATGCTCCAATGCTGATTGCTCAACGTTTGCTACACGAACAAAACTTCAATGAAGCTAATCGTTGGCTAAAATATGTCTGGAACCCATCCGGTTATATTGAGCATGGTCAAATTAAGCACTACCGCTGGAATGTCCGCCCATTATTGGAAGATACCCGTTGGAACGATGATCCATTAAATTCAGTCGATCCTGATGCTATCGCGCAATACGATCCAATGCACTATAAAGTCGTTACTTTTATGCGCACCCTTGATCTGTTGCTGGAGCGTGGAGATTACGCCTATCGTCAGTTAGAACGGGACACACTCAACGAAGCCAAGATGTGGTATATGCAAGCACTGCATCTGTTAGGTGATAAACCTCATCTATCGTTCAGTTCAGAGTGGTGTAACCCGAGTTTAGGTGATGCTGCCAGAACGGAAAAACAGGAAGAACACGCCCAGGCAATGACCGCCTTGCGACAAGGTGATATTAGCCGTCACAGCAACCCGACAGATCTTTTCTTGCCACAGGTCAACGAAGTGATGCAAAAATACTGGCAGAAACTGGAACAACGGCTGTATAACCTGCGCAACAACCTCTCTATCGACGGTCAACCGCTACATCTTTCTATTTATGCTACACCGGCGGATCCAAAAGCGTTGCTTAGCGCTACTGTTGCCAGCGCACAAGGCGGAAACGAGCTACCGACATCATTTATGTCACTGTGGCGTTTCCCACAGATGCAGGAAAATGCGCGCGGTATGGTGAGTCAGCTAACACAGTTCGGTTCCACGCTACAAAATATTATCGAACGTCAGGATGCGGAAGCCTTAAACACGCTATTGCAGAATCAAGCCGCAGAACTGATATTGACCAATCTCAACATACAAGATAAGACCATTGAAGAGCTGGATGCGGAAAAAATCGTACTGGAAAAATCCAAAGCCGGGGCGCAATCACGCTTTAACAGTTACAAAAAGCTATACGATGAAAATATCAATGCAGGTGAAAACCGAGTGATGGCATTACATGCCTCCATTGCTGGCCTCAGCACCACCCTGCAAGCATCGCGTCTGGCCGGTGCTGCTCTTGATCTGGCGCCCAACATTTTCGGTTTCGCTGATGGCGGTAGCCGTTGGGGGGCGATTGCCGAAGCAACAGGTAATGTCATGGAATTCTCCGCCAGTGTGATGAACACCGAAGCGGATAAAATCAGCCAGTCCGAAGCCTATCGCCGCCGCCATCAGGAGTGGGAAATCCAGTGTAGCAATGCCGAAACAGAGATAAAACAAATCGATGCCCAACTTCAATCGCTGACAGTACGCCGTGAAGCGGCAGTGTTGCAGAAAACCAGCCTAAAAACCCAACAGGAACAAACTCAGGCGCAATTGACTTTCCTGCAACGTAAATTCAGTAATCAAACGTTGTACCACTGGCTACGTGGTCGGCTAGCGGCTATTTATTTCCAATTTTACGATTTGGCCGTAGCCCGTTGTCTAATGGCCGAAATGGCTTATCGTTGGGAGACTAATGATACCGCCGCAAGCTTTATCAAACCCGGTGCCTGGCAAGGGACACATGCCGGTTTACTCGCCGGTGAAACCTTGATGTTGAATCTGGCACAAATGGAAGATGCCTATTTGAGGTGGGATCAACGCGCTCTGGAAGTAGAACGGACCATTTCACTGACACAGTTCTATGGAGCACTGCCAGAAAAATCATTTAATTTGGCAACACGCATTTCTACCCTGCTAGCAGGTAGTAAAACTGAACCCGTTGACGATCATCCCGTTACATTAGAAAACGACCAGCTCAGTGCCAAAATCTCACTGTCAGATCTGTCACTGCATAGTGACTACCCAGAAGGCAACGGCGTAGGCAACATTCGACGCATTAAACAGATCAGTGTCACCCTGCCAGCCCTGTTAGGACCATACCAAGATGTACAAGCCATTCTGTCCTACGGAGGAAGTGAAACCGGATTAGCTGAAAGCTGTAAATTACTGGCGATTTCTCATGGAATTAATGATAGTGGTCAATTCCAGTTGGATTTTAACAATGGTAAGTTGCTGCCATTTGAAGGGATAGCGATTAACGATACCGGCACATTAACACTCAATTTCCCGAATGCGACTGGCAAACAGCAAGCCATGTTGCGGGCATTGAACGATATTATTCTGCATATTCGCTACACCATTCGTCAGTAACCATCTCAATCAAACACTAAAAACAGGCTCCTAAACGGGGGCCTGAACCTTTCACCACATTCACCGTCTGCCTTCTTACCTGTCTAGCGCTCGTTATAACAGAGATATTTCCTTTTCTCGTGAGTCCGATTACCTACTATAAAATATCAACCCTCTTCTTTTTCGTAGCATGCAATATGTAACAAATGCAACTATTTCATTTGGTTATTGTTAACTAATTATATTACTTATGATGTAATTATAATTTTTGTTATTGCATCACAACAGCCATTTAAATAAATAATAACGTTACGAAATAGTTGATAGTTAAATGGTGTTTTTATTTGACCATTATTTTCAACCTAATTTCAGACCGCTATCAAACGTTACCTGTGTTGCCTTTATTTTGATGGAGATAAATAACCTTATTTATCTCCACGATATGCAAGCCAGCATAAATGTTTTATTGACTCAATATTTAAAAGGAATAAGCATGAACACACTCAAGCCCGAATATCAACAAGCGTTAGGAGCAGATTTTAATCTAACCGATATTTGCCACCTCTCTTTTGACGAACTTCGCAAAAAAGTGAAGGACAAACTCTCATGGTCACAGACCCAGAGCTTATATCTTGAAGCACAGCAGATGCAAAAGGATAACCTGCTGCATGAAGCCCGTATTCTGAAACGCGCAAACCCTCAATTACAAAGTGCGGTCCATCTTGCCCTGACAACTCCTCATGCCGACCAGCAAGGTTACAATAGCCGATTTGGCAACCGCGCCAGTCAGTATGCAGCCCCTGGCGCAATTTCCTCCATGTTTTCTCCTGCGGCTTATCTGACTGAACTTTATCGTCAGGCACGAAATTTACATGCAGAAGGTTCCATTTATCATCTGGATACGCGTCGCCCAGATCTAAAATCATTGGTACTCAGCCAGAAAAATATGGATACGGAGATTTCCACACTTTCTCTGTCTAATAACATGTTACTGAACAGTATTAAGACTCAGACTAATTTGGACAGCCACGCTAACGTGATGGAAACGTTATCAACTTTCCGCACTTCTGGCTCAATGCCATATCACGATGCCTATGAAAGTGTACGTAAGGGTATTCAATTACAGGCTCCAGTATTTGAGCAATTAAGTCTATTCCCAGAAACAACACTCTCTCAATTGAAGTATCAAGCTTCCCTGTTGGATATTAATGCTTCCGTTTCACCAGAGTTATTGACTATTCTGACAAAAGAGATTACCGAGTCTACTACTGAAACTCTTTATAATAATAATTTTGGTGATATTAAACCTTCTCTGACAAAAAAACTGGAATATCTGAAAAGTTATTACAATCTGAGTGATGAAGAGTTTAGCGACTTCCTTAAAATAAGAACTATACTTCTCCCAGAAGAAGAAATGAAAATTACTGAGCCTGCATCGCATACTACTAATACACAACAAACTATCGAAAAGACTGATTATCGTGCTCTGTTGAAAATTAATAAATTTATTTATCTATTCAAAGCGATAAACTTATCACCAACGGTATTAAGTGGGATCCTCCGCAGTATCAGTCCAGAATTCAATATCAATAAAGAAGTGTTAAAAAAAATCTTTCGTATTAAATACTATATGCAACGTTATGGTATTGATGCTGAAACTGCATTAATACTGTGCAAGGCACCCATTTCACAACATAGCAATGACGACCATCCAAGCCAATTTGATCGTTTATTTAATTCCCCAAAAATAAATGGTCAGGATTTTTCCATCAATGGCACGCCAGAGATTAATTTAAACCCAAGCAATACCAATGACAGAAACAAAACTGTACTTAAACTTGCTTTTAACGTCGATGATATCTCATTAAATCGACTACTAAAGGTTACCTATGGAGACAACACTAAAGAAACAATGGTTAATAATAGAGATAATCTCTCTCATCTCTATTGCACAAAATTACTGGCGGATATCCATCAATTAACTATTGATGAATTAGGGGTACTACTAGTTGCCATAGATGAAGGAAAAACCGATTTATCTCAGATTACTCATGACAATTTAGCGGTTCTAATTAGCAAACTCTATTCCGTTACCAATTGGCTGCGTACACGGAAATGGAGTGTATATCAGTTATTTGTGATGACCACCACCGACTATAACCAAACCCTGACACCAGAAATCCAGAACTTACTGGATACTACATATAACGGTCTGCAAGATTTTGACAAGAAAATACTAAAAGCCAAAGAGGAGCTAAAAAAAGCGGAAGAAAGCCAGCCAAAATCGGAAGAAAATTTAAATAAAGCCAAAAAAAATCTGCAAGAAGCCGAGGAAAATCTGAAACAAACACTGTCTCATTACATCGCCGCCGCTCTGCAATTGCCATCTGAGAATGTTGCTCTCTCCGTGCTGGCCTGGGCAGATAAACTAAACTCTGGCAAAACAGACAAAATGACGGCAAGCACACTCTGGGACTGGTTGCGGAAAAATCCCTTTGGAACCCAATCATCGAAACCAACAGGAACAACTGCATCAGATAACTCAATTCAACAAGCTGTCCATTATTGCCAGTGTCTAGCACAACTAGCACTAATTTACCGTTCTACTGGCCTTAGCGAAAGCACCTTACGTCTTTTTGTGACAAAGCCACAACACTTTGTTATTAAAACCGAAACAACCGAAACAATTGAGGCAACTGAAACAACCGAGACAATACCAGCACATGATGTATCAACACTAATGTCACTAACGCGTTTTGCTGACTGGGTTAACTCACTCGGTGAAAACGCCTCTTCTATATTGACCGAGATTGAAAAAGGAACATTAACAGCAGAACTATTGGCTAACGCCATAAATCTTGATAAAAATCTACTGGAGCAAGCCAAGACTCAAGCAAAAGCTGATTTCTCCAGTTGGACATCTATCGACACCATCCGGCAATGGGTTAACATCGCACGTCAATTGAATATCTCTCCACAAGGCGTTTTTGAACTGACGCAAGTATTAGACATAGAATCTTCCGCTGACTATACCCAATGGGAAAACGTCGCCGCGATATTAACCGCCGGGCTGAACACCCAAAAAGCCAATACCCTACATGCATTTCTAGATGAGTCTCGCAGTGCTGCGTTAAGTACATACTATATTTATTCTCATAACCAAAAAGATCGAGAAGAAAGAAAACATACGGTAATTAAAGACCGTGATGATCTATATCAATACCTACTAATCGATAACCAAGTTTCCTCAGCTATCAAAACCACGGAGATTGCGGAAGCTATCGCCAGTATCCAACTGTATATTAACCGCACATTGAAAAATATGGAGGGAGATACCGACACAAGTGTCACTAGCCGTTCATTCTTCACCAACTGGGATAAATACAACAAACGCTACAGCACCTGGGCCGGCATTGCTAAACTCCTTTACTACCCGGAAAATTACATCGATCCAACCTTGCGGATCGGCCAGACAAAAATGATGGATGCGCTACTGCAATCCATCAGCCAGAGTCAATTGAATACCGATACCGTAGAAGATGCCTTTAAATCTTATCTAACGTCATTCGAACAGGTGGCTAATTTAGAAGTCATCAGCGCCTATCATGACAACATTAATAATGACCAAGGATTAACCTATTTTATCGGACGCAGTAAAACAGAAGTGAATCAATATTATTGGCGCAGTGTGGATCACAATAAATTCAACGAAGGTAAATTCCCCGCTAATGCCTGGAGCGAGTGGCACAAAATTGACTGCCCAATTAACCCCTACGAAGATATTATCCGCCCGGTAGTCTACCAATCCCGCCTGTATATTACTTGGCTGGAACAGAAGAAAATGACTAAACAAGAAGGTGACAAAACTACCTCCGGTTTTAGTTATGAACTGAAACTCGCTCATATTCGTTATGACGGCACCTGGAATACACCAGTCACTTTTGATGTGAATAATAAAATATCTACTCTAAATCCAGAACCGAAGAATAAAGCGTTAGGGCTCTATTGTGCAAGTTATCAAGGCAAAGATAAATTACTGGTGATGTTTTACCAAAAAGAGCCTGAACAGGCGAGTTATAAAAATGCCACCATGCAAGGGTTATATATCTCCTCTAATATGTCACAAGAAGAGATGGTGCCTGATAATTATAAAACTAATATCTATAAACAGCTTGATACCCGCACTGAAACCAATAGTGTTATAAGCGTCAATAACCGCTATGCAGAAAGCTACGAAATCCCTTCATCAGTAAACAGTAATAATGGTTATGATTGGGGAGAAGGCTACCTGAGTATGGTATACGGCGGGAGTATTCTGATTACCCGCCCCCAATTAAATGGTTCAAAAATCCAAATCTCACCGAAGTTAAGAATTATTCATAATGGATATGAAGGTCGACAACGTAATCAATGCAATTTGATGAAGAAATACGGTAAGCCTGGTGATAAATTTATTATTTATACCACGCTAGGTATTAACCCGAATAATTTATCAAATGCAAAATTTATCTACCCTATTTATCAATATGAAGGAAATGCCAGTAAGCTTAGTCAAGGAAGACTTCTGTTTTATCGGGATAGTACGACTAACTTTGCAAGAGCCTGGCTCCCTAACCTTCCCTCTGGCTCTCAAGAAATGTCCATAACCACCGGCGGTAACATTAGTGGTAATTATGGTTATATTGATAATAAACATAGTAACAACAATCCATTCAAAGAATATTTCTATATGGATGACCACGGCGGTATTGACACTGATGTTTCGGGGCCAATGTTTATTAATACAAATATTCAGCCTTCAAACGTTAAAATCACAGTGAAAACAGTGAAGGAGGATGGAACATTAAATAGTGAACCATATATAGCGAACGACAAAGTTTCAGTTAAACCACCACTCAACTTCGAAGAAATGTGTTACCAGTTTAATGGTCTCAAAGAAATAGATGTCTCCAAGCTAGTATTTAAAAATAATGAAGCAAGTATTGATATCACCTTTACAGCATTTGCTGATGCATTTGAAAGTGGTCAGAAGGAACGTAACCTAGGCGAAGAACATTTTAGTATTCGTATTATCAAAAAATCGGAGACTAATAATGTCCTATCCCTTCACAGCAATTCAAGCGGGGCACAATATATGCAATGGGGAGACTATCGTACTCGCCTTAATACGCTGTTTGCCCGCAAATTAATTAGCCGCGCCAACGCGGGAATCGACACTATTTTGAGCCTGGAAACTCAGAATATTCAGGAACCTAAATTAGCAGAAGATTCCCCTGATGCTATGGAACCAATGGACTTCAACGGCGCGAACAGTCTTTATTTCTGGGAACTGTTCTACTATACCCCGATGTTGATTGCTCAGCGTTTGCTGCACGAACAAAACTTCGATGAAGCTAACCGTTGGCTGAAATATGTCTGGAACCCATCTGGTCATATTACCAATGGTCAAAAGCAGTATCCCCACACTTGGAATGTTCGCCCATTACAAGAGGACACGAGTTGGAACGATGATCCGTTGGGTTCATTTGATCCCGATGCCATAGCGCAATATGATCCAATGCACTACAAAGTCGCTTCCTTTATGCGCACCCTTGATCTGTTGATCGAACAGGGAGATTACGCCTATCGCCAATTGGAGCGGGACACACTCACCGAAGCCAAAATATGGTATATGCAAGCATTGCATCTCTTGGGTGATAGACCTCATTTATCACTCAGTTCAACATGGCGTGATCCAGAACTAGAAGAGGCCGCAGATCTTGAGAAACAAAAGACACATGCCAAAGCAGTAGCAGATTTACGACAAGGCCAGTCTACAGGTGGAAGCAACACAGATCTTTTCCTGCCACAGGTTAACGAAGTGATGTTGAGCTATTGGCAGAAACTGGAACAACGGCTGTATAACCTGCGCCATAACCTCTCTATCGACGGTCAACCTTTGCATCTGCCTATTTTCGCAACACCAGCCGATCCAAAAGCGCTGCTCAGCGCCGCTGTCGCCAGTTCACAAGGTGGAAATAATCTTCCGTCAGCGTTTATATCAGTTTGGCGTTTCCCACATATGCTGGAAAACGCCCGCAGTATGGTCAGTCAGCTCACCCAATTCGGTTCCACGTTACAAAATATTATCGAACGTCAAGATGCAGAGGCATTAAACACGCTATTGCAGAATCAGGCGGCAGAACTGATATTGACCAATCTCAGCATACAGGACAAAACCATTGAAGAGCTGGATGCTGAAAAAACTGTACTAGAAAAAACCCGCGCCGGAGCTCAATCGCGTTTTGATAGCTACAGCAAATTCTACGATGAAGACATCAACGCAGGTGAAAAACAGGCGATGGCGTTGCGAGCCTCCGTCGCAGGCATCTCTACTGCACTTCAAGCATCACATCTGGCAGGCGCAGCGCTTGATTTGGCTCCCAACATCTTTGGCTTCGCTGATGGTGGTAGCCATTGGGGAGCAATTGCCCAAGCCACAAGTAATGTCATGGAGTTTTCCGCCAGTGTTATCAGCACCGAAGCGGATAAAATTAGCCAGTCTGAAGCCTACCGTCGGCGTCGTCAGGAGTGGGAAATTCAGCGTAATAACGCCGAGACAGAGCTGAAACAAATCGACGCTCAACTTGGTTCGCTGGTAGTGCGCCGTGAAGCCGCAGTATTGCAGAAAACCAGCCTGAAAACCCAACAGGAACAGACTCATGCACAACTGACCTTCCTGCAACATAAGTTCAGCAATCAAGCTTTGTACAACTGGCTACGTGGTCGGCTGTCCGCGATTTACTTCCAGTTCTATGATTTAACGGTAGCTCGCTGTTTGATGGCTGAAATGGCCTATCGCTGGGAGACTAACGATGCCACAGCACGCTTTATCAAGCCCGGTGCCTGGCAGGGAACCCATGCCGGTTTGCTGGCAGGAGAAACCTTAATGTTGAATCTGGCACAAATGGAAGACGCGCATCTGAAACAGGATCAACGCGTACTGGAAGTAGAACGTACCGTTTCACTGGCAAATATCTATAAAGAGAAAGGTCAATTTTCCCTGACTGAGAAAATTGCAGAACTGATGAAGAATAAATTAGTCACTGCCGGTAACGGAAATAACACCCTGAAGTTTGGTACCGGAAATGCCCAAACGTCTCTGCAAGCATCTATTTCATTAGCTGACTTACAAATTCGTCACGATTACCCAGAAGGTAGTGGAGTCGGTAATGTTCGCCGGATTAAACAGATCAGTGTCACCCTGCCAGCACTGTTAGGTCCCTATCAGGATGTGCAGGCGATTCTGTCTTACAGCGGAGAGGTCACTGGATTGGCTGAAAGTTGCAAATCGTTGGCGGTTTCTCATGGGATGAATGACAGCGGCCAGTTCCAACTGGATTTCAACGATGGAAAATTCCTGCCATTTGAAGGAATCGACATTGATAAAGGTACGCTGACATTGAGCTTCCCAAATGCAATTGGTGAAGGAAGCAAAGAAGGCAAACAAAAAACCATACTGGAGAGTCTAAGCGACATCATTCTGCATATTCGCTACACCATTCGCCAATAACGATTTCAATTAAGCGCTAAAACAGGCCCCTAAATGGGGCCTGCAAGGAGTCTTTCATGCAAAATTCACAAGATTTTAGTATTACAGAACTATCACTGCCCAAAGGGGGAGGCGCTATCACGGGAATGGGGGAAGCATTAACCCCCGCTGGACCGGATGGTATGGCCGCGCTATCTCTACCATTGCCTATTTCTGCCGGGCGCGGTTATGCCCCGTCACTCGCCTTAAACTACAACAGCGGTGCCGGTAACAGTCCATTTGGTCTGGGTTGGGATTGCAACGTTATGACTATCCGCCGCCGTACCCATTTTGGCGTTCCCCATTATAACGAAACCGATACTTTCCTTGGGCCGGAAGGCGAAGTACTGGTAGTCGCGGATCAACCGCGTGATGAATCGACATTACAGGGTATCAACCTAGGCGCTACCTTCACCGTTACCGGATACCGTTCCCGTCTGGAAAGTCATTTCAGTCGATTGGAATATTGGCAACCCAAGACAACCGGCAAAACAGATTTTTGGCTGATATATAGCCCAGATGGGCAGGTACATTTACTGGGTAAATCACCGCAAGCGCGGATCAGCAACCCATCCCAAACGACGCAAACAGCACAATGGTTGCTGGAAGCCTCTGTATCACCACATGGTGAGCAAATTTATTATCAGTACCGGGCCGAAGATGATACAGATTGCAAAACTGATGAAATTACTCGCCATCCACAAGCCACAGCGCAACGTTATTTACATATCGTCTATTACGGCAACCGGACAGCCAGTGAAACATTACCCGGTCTGGATGGTCGCGCCCCATCACAAGCAGACTGGTTGTTCTATCTGGTATTTGATTACGGCGAACGTAATAACAACCTGAAAAAGCCACCCGCATTTTCGGCTACGGGTAGCTGGCTTTGTCGCCAGGACCGTTTTTCCCGTTATGAATATGGCTTTGCATTACGTACTCGCCGTTTATGCCGTCAGATACTGATGTATCACCACTTGCAAGCACTGGATAATAAGATAAAAGAACACAACGGACCAACGCTGGTTTCACGCTTGATACTCAATTATGACGAAAGCGAAATCGCTAGCACGCTGGCATTCGTTCGTCGAGTGGGGCACGAGCAAGACGGCACTGCCGTCACCCTGCCGCCATTAGAATTGGCGTATCAGGATTTTTCACCGCAACATCACGCTTACTGGCAACCGATGGATGTGCTGGCAAACTTCAATGCCATTCAGCGCTGGCAGCTAGTCGATCTAAAAGGCGAAGGATTACCCGGCCTGCTATATCAGGATCAAGGCGCCTGGTGGTACCGTTCCGCACAGCGTCTGGGTGAAATTGACTCAGATACCGTCACTTGGGAAAAAATACAGCCTTTGTCTGTTATCCCTTCCTTGCAAAGTAACGCCTCGCTGATCGATATCAACGGAGACGGTCAACTTGACTGGGTTATCACCGGACCGGGATTACGGGGATATCATAGTCAGCGCCCGGATGGCAGTTGGACACGTTTTACCCCACTCAACGCTCTGCCGGTGGAATATACTCATCCACGCGCGCAACTCGCGGATTTAATGGGAGCCGGGCTCTCTGATTTAGTGCTGATCGGCCCTAAAAGTGTACGTTTATATGCCAATACTCGTGACGGCTTCGCCAAAGGAAAAGATGTGGTGCAATCCGGTGATGTCACACTGCCAGTACCGGGTGCCGATCCGCGTAAGTTGGTGGCGTTTAGTGATGTATTGGGTTCCGGTCAGGCACATCTGGTTGAAGTGAGCGCAACTAAAGTCACCTGCTGGCCTAATCTGGGGCATGGACGTTTTGGTCAACCCATTACCCTGCCGGGATTCAGCCAGCCAGAAGTTATATTTAACCCAGCTCAAGTTTATCTGGCCGATCTGGATGGCAGTGGCCCAACGGATCTGATTTATGTTCACACCAACCGTCTGGATATCTTCCTGAATAAAAGCGGCAACGGTTTTGCCACGTCAGTGACATTGCGCCTGCCAGAAGGAGTACGTTTTGATCATACCTGTCAGTTACAAGTGGCCGATGTACAAGGGTTAGGCGTCGCCAGCCTGATACTGAGCGTGCCACATATGGCTCCCCATCATTGGCGTTGTGATCTAACCAGCGCAAAACCGTGGTTACTCAGTGAAATGAATAACAATATGGGGGCCCATCACACCTTGCGTTACCGCAGTTCCACCCAGTTTTGGCTGGATGAAAAAGCGGCGGCACTGGCTGCCGGGCAAACACCGGTTTGTTATCTCCCCTTTCCGGTGCACACCCTATGGCAAACGGAAACAGAGGATGAAATCAGCGGCAACAAATTAGTCACAACACTGCGTTATGCTCGTGGCGCTTGGGATGGGCGTGAACGGGAATTTCGCGGATTTGGTTATGTTGAGCAGACAGACAGCCATCAACTGGCTCAAGGCAACGCGTCAGAACGCACCCCACCTGCACTGACCAAAAACTGGTATGCCACCGGGCTGCCGGTAATAGATAACACATTATCGACAGAGTATTGGCGTGGTGATCATCAGGCTTTTGCCGGTTTTTCACCACGCTTTACGACTTGGCAAGATGGCAAAGATATTCTGTTAACACCGGAAGATGATAACAGTCGGTACTGGTTCAACCGGGCGTTGAAAGGCCAATTGCTACGCAGTGAACTGTACGGATTGGACGACAGTACAAATAAACACGTTCCCTATACTGTCACTGAATTCCGTCCACAGGTACGTCGATTACAGCAGGCAGATAACCAATACCCGGTGCTTTGGTCATCTGTAGTTGAAAGCCGCAGCTATCATTACGAGCGTATCGCCAGCGACCCACAATGCAGCCAAGATATTACGCTATCCAGTGATCTATTTGGCCAACCGCTAAAACAGGTTTCGGTACAGTATCCACGCCGACAGCAACCAGCAATCAATCCGTATCCTGATACGCTGCCTGATGAATTGTTAGCCAACAGCTATGATGAACAGCAACGCCAATTACGGCTCACCTATCAACAATCCCGTTGGCATCATCTGACCGACAATACCGTTCGGGTGTTGGGATTACCGGATAGTACCCGCAGTGATATCTTCACTTATGAAGCTAAAAATGTACCTGCTGGTGGTTTAAATCTGGAACTACTGAGTATTAAAGATAGCCTGATTGCGGATAATGTGGATCATAAACTGCGTGAATACCTCGGCCAGAAAAAAACCGTTTATACCAATGGGCAAAATTCAGCGCCATTGCAAACACCAACGCGACAAGCGCTGGTTGCCTTTACCGAGACAACGGTATTTAGTCAATCCACACTATCAGCATTTGATGGGAGTATCCCGTCTGCTAAATTAACAACGACGCTGGAGCAAGCCGGATATCAACAAACAAATTATCAATTCCCTAGCACTGGAGAAGATAAAGTCTGGGTGACTCATCATGGCTATACCGATTACGGTACAGCCGCACAGTTCTGGCGCCCGCAAAAACAGAGCAACACCCAGCTCACGGGCAAAATTACACTCACTTGGGATGCAACCTATTGCGTTGTCACACAAACCCGAGATGCTGCTGGACTGACAACCTCAGCCAAATATGACTGGCGTTTTCTGACCCCTGTGCAACTCACGGATATCAATGACAATCAGCACCTTATCACGCTGGATGCACTAGGCCGGCCAATCACACTGCGCTTTTGGGGAACTGAAAACGGCAAGATGACCGGTTACTCTTCACCGGAAAAAGCACCGTTTTCTCCACCGTCCGATGTGAACTCCGCTATTGAGTTAAAAAAACCGCTCCCTGTAGCACAGTGTCAGGTTTACGCACCAGAAAGCTGGATGCCAGTATTAAGTCAGAAAGCCCTCAATAGGCTGGCAGAGCAAGATCGGCAAAAGTTATATAGCGCCCGAATCATCACCGAAGATGGACGCCTCTGCACACTGGCTTATCGCCGCTGGGCACAAAGTCAAAAGGCAACCCCTCAACTTATTAGCCTGTTAAATAACGGACCCCATTTACCGCCTCACAGCCTCACATTGACCACGGATCGTTATGATCGTGATCCTGAGCAACAGATCCGTCAACAGGTAGTATTCAGTGATGGCTTTGGTCGCTTACTGCAAGCCGCTGCCCGACATGAGACAGGCATGGCCTGGCAACGCAATGAAGACGGCTCTCTGATTATCAATGCCCAGCATACTGAGAATCGTTGGGCAGTGACTGGACGGACGGAATATGACAATAAGGGACAGCCGATACGCACCTATCAGCCCTATTTCCTCAATGACTGGCGATACGTCAGCAATGACAGTGCCCGGCAGGAAAAAGAAGCTTATGCAGATACCCATATCTATGATCCCGTTGGTCGAGAAATCAAGGTTATCACCGCAAAAGGTTGGTTCCGCCAAACCTTGTTCACTCCTTGGTTTACTGTCAATGAGGATGAAAATGACACAACTGCTGAGGTGAATATGTAACTTGATCAATCCCGCCTGTCTGACAGGCGGGAAACAGAGATGGAGGTGAAAGGTGTTGCTCATCATACCGTCAGATACTCAACTTATCATCTGGTTGATCATTGGTTTTATTGCGGCCTGGGGCGGATTAGTAAGGTACCTAATTGATATGCAAAACAAACAATATAAATGGAGTTGGATCAACGTATTCTGTCAACTCATCATCTCCTGTTTTACCGGTGTACTGGGAGGATTACTGAGTTTTGAAAGTGGTGGCAGCATCTATATGACTTTTGCGATTGCAGGTCTATTCGGCACAACAGGAAGTACCGGATTGAACTGGCTGTGGCGCCGCCTCATTACGTATCATCATGATCATGGAAAGAAGCAATAAGGCATGCCCACTGCCACAACAAACCATCTGTCTCCCGTTAAACTGGGAAATTATCGACTACACTATCGTAAGAAAACTAACATGCAGACAAAAATTACGATTGCAGAAAGGATTACACACAATAACCCAATAACCCAATAACCCAACAACGAGGTAACTCATGAAAAACATTGATCCTAAACTTTATCAAAAGACCCCCGTCGTCAACGTCCAAGACAACCGGGGCCTGACGATCCGTAACATCGATTTTCACCGCACCACTGCAAACGGTGATACCGATACCCGTATTACCCGCCATCAATACAATACTCACGGACACCTAAGTCAAAGCATCGACCCACGCTTGTATGAAGCCAAGCAACTCAATAACACGATCAAACCCAATTTTCTTTGGCAGTATGATCTGACCGGCAATACCCTACGTACAGAGAGCATTGATGCAGGTCGCACTGTCACCTTGAATGATATTGAAGGCCGTCCGCTGCTGATGGTGACGGCAACAGGTGTCATACAAACCCGGCAATATGAAACTTCTTCCCTGCCAGGCCGTCTGTTATCTGTTACCGAACAAACACCAGAGGAAGAAACATCCCGTATCACCGAACGCCTGATTTGGGCTGGCAATACCGAAGCAGAGAAAGACCATAACCTTGTCGGTCAGTGTGTGCGCCACTATGACACGGCGGGAGTGACTCGGTTGGAGAGTTTATCACTGACCGGTACTGTTTTATCTCAATCCAGCCAACTATTGCTCGACACTCAAGCAGCTAACTGGACAGGTGATAACGAAACCGTCTGGCAAAACATGCTGGCTGATGACATCTACACCATCCTGAGCACCTTCGATACCACCGGCGCTTTACTGACTCAGACCGATGCGAAAGGCAACATTCAGAGGCTAGCCTATGATGTGGCCGGGCAGCTAAACGGGAGCGGGTTAACATTAAAAGGCCAGACGGAACAAGTAATTATCAAATCCCTGACCTATTCCGCTGCCGGACAAAAATTACGCGAGGAACACGGCAATAGTGTTATTACTGAATATAGTTATGAACCGGAAACCCAACGGCTTATCGGTATCAAAACCCGCCGTTCGTTAGACGCCAACCCGTTGGACACCAAAGTGTTGCAAGACCTACGTTATGAATATGATCCGGTGGGCAATGTCATCAGTATCCGTAACGATGCGGAAGCCACCCGCTTTTGGCACAATCAGAAAGTGGTGCCGGAAAACGCCTACACTTACGATTCCCTGTATCAGCTTATCAGTGCCACCGGGCGCGAGATGGCGAATATAGGTCAACAAAGTCACCAATTTCCCTCCCCGGCTCTACCTTCTGATAACAACACCTACACCAACTATACCCGTACTTATACTTATGACCGAGGCGGCAATCTGACTAAAATCCAGCACAGTTCACCGGCGACGCAAAACAACTACACCACAAACATCACGGTTTCTAACCAGAGCAATCGCGCAGTACTCAGCGCACTGACCGAAGATCCGACACAAGTAGATGCTTTGTTTGATGCAGGCGGACATCAGAACACTTTGATTCCGGGACAAAACCTGAACTGGAATACTCGCGGTGAGCTACAACACGTGACATTGGTGAAACGGGACAAGGGCACCAATGATGATCGGGAATGGTATCGTTATAGTGGTGACGGGAGAAGGATATTAAAAGTCAACGAACAACGGACCAGCAACAACGCTCAAATACAGCGAATAACTTATTTGCCGAGCCTGGAACTCCGTCTAACACAAAACAGCACGACCACAACCGAAGATTTGCAAGTTATCACCGTAGGAGAAGCGGGCCGGGCACAGGTACGCGTATTACATTGGGAGAGTGGTAAACCGGAAGATATCGACAATAATCAGCTACGTTATAGCTACGATAATCTCATCGGTTCCAGTCAGCTTGAATTAGATAGCAAAGGAGAAATTATTAGTGAAGAAGAGTACTATCCCTATGGTGGAACCGCATTATGGGCAGCAAGGAACAAAACAGAAGCCAGTTATAAAACCATCCGTTATTCAGGCAAAGAGCGGGATGCCACCGGGCTATATTATTACGGTTACCGATATTACCAACCGTGGATAGGACGATGGTTAAGCGCCGATCCCGCGGGAACAATCGATGGGCTGAATTTATATCGAATGGTGAGGAATAATCCAGTTAAATATCATGATACTGATGGTAGAGCGCCTGAAATTAAAGATGTCGAACACACTGTGATATATGGTTTCAGTCATCACCGCGGATCAGAAATGGGGAAGGCATTCGCGGCTAATAAGAATCCTGTTACCATCGACGAATATAATGCCGGGCTTGGTATCATGGGTGAATTAAGTCTGTCTGATTATTTTAGAATTTCTCAAAATCTTAAAGAAGACAGTCCACCTAAATTGAATGAGGAAAATATAAGAACTAACTCACGTAAATACCTGGATGCAATGGGTATAGAGGAAAGTTCAGCTACTGATAAAATCAAACAGGAAGCCTATGAACAACAATATGCTTACACTGCGTCATGGAGTTTTCATATGGTAGAAAATAAAGGAAAATTAGATATTCAGAGTAAAGTAAAAAATCTTCTCCCCTCAAAAGGTCTTTTCAGTGGGTTATCCGGCCAAAAACGATTCCAGAAATTAGATGCATTTATTTTAAAAAATAGTGATGGTAGCGATTTCCCTATTCAAAGGCAGAGAGATATATTAACGAAATTTGCTTCCGCAGGAAATGCAGGAGAACTTGAAAGCACCTTATCAGCAGCAGACCAATCATGGCTAAAAAATACTATTGCAGCGGCATTCTTTAGACAAACAAGTAAATTAGGTATGGATTGGTTTATAAAACAACTAGCATCACCTGATTTCAGATTTGTTATGGCTGGATATAACGGGGAAAAATTAACTATCGAGCAGCTAAATTCGGATAAACCCTGGAAAACAGGAAAAAGAAGGAAAGAAGGCCCGAATGAATATGCCGAAGCAATAACTTTCTCTGAAATTCGCCACGCCTATAGAAAAGGGTACGACAGTAAAATAAACTTTATCCAGAAATAATTAGGGACAAGCCATGAGAAAATATTTATCTCATGGCTTGATGACTTTTAATATTCAATATTACATAATTAAAACAATATTTAACCAATTAAAATAACAATACCTTATCTCTCATCCTAAAATATCAGATCAGAAATTAATGAATTTAATGGTTCTTTATATTTATTTCTGAGAGCATAAGCACAATATCTTACCGATGGTGCTGGACGTGATTCAAAATTCAGAAATGTTATACCTTTATCAATATGGGCAGAATAGCGCATTTCATTGGGTGTCATTAAACTTATCGCGACACCCGCTTTTACCAGATCCAATCTATTCGTAAAATCAGGGACCGTCAATAACGCTAAATTCTGGTATTCAGATGGATAATTCAATGGCATAAAATTATCGCATTGTTTTAAAAAAGCACTATTATGCTGAACCAAAGGAAAACGATATATTATTTTATCAGCATGACTCTCTGGCTCTAAAATATCGTTGGATACAGCAAGAGACAACATTTGATAAGCACCATCTATCCTGATGATATCATCATTATCTGGATAACATTCAGTCGTCACATAAACCGTTATATCCTCTTTCATTAAGGAAGAAAATACTGCATCTTGTCTTATTAAATCATCAATGAGGAAATTATTGATTATACAAATATCGCGGTAATGATAACGTTGCACCGCTCTTTTTACGACCATAGATATCTTATTAACATATTCTCCACTTGTGCCAATAATTAGTTTGTCTCTGTTTGACAATTTATAATTTCTACGACAATTCCAGTTATCCTCAACTTTTTGGATCCTTTCATAACACGGTAACAACTCCTGATATAATGCCTTACCCTCTTCTGTGAGCCTGGTTTTTCCCGGTAGTCGCTCGAATAATTGGCACCCCACGTGCTGTTCCAGTTGATATACGATCCTACTAAGTGGAGAGGGGGTAATGCAAAGCGTATCCGCTGCTAACGTGAATGACTCTTTCTTCGCTGACTCCATAAAATACTTTAGTTGCTTTGAACAAAATATCATCACATACCCTCTTGTTTTCATTCTAGAAATAGAATATTAACCATAGAACATGACAACGATGTTTCTACTTTGCATTCTTTTACATTAGGAGATGTATTAATTAATATTGGATTTCACCACCTAAATTATGAAAATTTATTTAACACTTGCATAATGATTATAAAATAAATATAACTTACCACTATATTAGCATAATTATTTTAAGTAAAATTAATATTCTGTTATTGAACATAAATATCTCATTATCATTCATATTTTACATTTCAATTAGTTGCAAAATTATCGGCAATATTCCCATTAAATGAATTTCAATATAACATTAAATAAATTACACCAACCACAACCTGACTTTACCATTATCTCATTAATTAGAGATTTCAATTTAATATTTCACAAGAAGAAGTTAACCGCACTTCTTCTTGTTTAAAATCGCCACAATGACCGACTTATATACCCTATGGATTTCAAGATGCATCGCGACGGCAAGGGAGAGAATCCCCGGGAGCATAGCAAACTATGTGACCGGGGTGAACGAGTGCAGCCAACAAAGAGGCAACTTGAAGGATAACGGGTATAAATAATCTGCACTGGTCAGGTGACTAATACTACCTCCACTTTCTAAACGCAATTTCAGCCAGTCAATAATTCGTTCCTGTAACTTCCCTTCTGGCTTATTCAGTTTCTCCGCCAATTCACCGTGGTTTTCCCATAAATCGCTAATAAGTACGAATACCTGCCCTTGTAAGGCGTAATCAGAATGGAACCACGCCTGAAGTAAATGAGGCCCCAAAACAAAGGGTTGTTCACTCCCACCGTGACCACAGTTCTCAGGGCGGCAATAGATCTGTGGCTCAGGTATATCTATCATTAATTCACACACCGGCGTCAGGAACCCTGACCAATCGCTGGCGATCATTACCGGCAATAACAGACTGAGGATACGCGGGTCCATACTGCGTAAGAGCACCGGTTTCTCCTGTAATATCACCTGCTGGCGTGAACGCCAATGATTAAGCTGTTGGGTCCACAAATTCTCACTGCGATAAGCCCATCCCCAACTGTTATCGCTCAGAGTTTGACTATCAAGCAGATGACCAATTACTGACAGACAATCTGACTTAGGCTGAACTAGCCAAGGGCTCTGTGCCAGCATGTGATCCATCGGTGTATTGCTGTATAGCGGAAAAGCCTGCGCTACCCAGTCATTGCTATAAAAGAGCGCCACGGGGTTAGGTTTCGCGAGTGAATTGAGCATAAAGAAAATAGATGGTTTATTAGGCGTAGTCAGCCATTGTTGCCAGTTTATGAAAGTACTCATGCATCCTCCTGGTTATCGATAATCAAGTTAGCTTCCAATTGAGCCTGCACAGCACAAAGCGGTCTGGCAGGATATTTAACCCCCGGCATAGGCGCAACGCCCTCTGGTAGTTGTAAAGATAAACCACGCCCGGTACCGGCTGAGCCTTGCCCGACCAATAAATTAGGGGAAGTCAAAATACCGCCGGGAGTTAACCGGATAAAATGGCCGCCGACTTTTAAGGTAATTTCTGACGCCGCTTCCAACACCATTTTACCGCCGCTTTTCAGGTGCGTTTCCTGACCGCTTTCAGCCACCAACGCCTCCCCGGCCTGTAAATGCTGACTGCCGGTGATACGGTGTGACACATTGCCATCGGTACTGTATTTACCGGAACCGGTGATTTTCCGGTGGTCATCAGCATAGATTTCGCTATAGCGGTTATTATCGATTCGCTGTTTATGGTCGTGTTTAATATGCCAGTAAGCGTCGTGCTGAATATGGGCGGTCAGATCTTTTTGCCCGTGCAGGTAAATCTCCTGCCGGTCTTTCTCATCTTCAAAGCGTAATTCATTAAAACCTTCTCCTTTGTGAGTCCGGGTTTTAAAGGTGGTGCGGGTCTTTTCAACGGGTAAATTTAACGGTGGCCGGTTTGAACCGTTGTAGGTGCAACCGGTGACAATCGGACGATCAATATCGCCGTTCAGATAAGACACAATCACCTCCTGACCGATACGGGGGATAGCCATAAAACCGTAACCGCTGCCATTCCAACCTTGTGCAAACCGTACCCAACAGGCGGCATTTTCATTGGCTTTATCATACCGATCCCAGTGAAAATGGATGCGGATACACCCCTCTTCATTGACATAAATCTCTTCCCCTTCCGGGCCGACCACAGTTGCCACTTCATCACCATCCGCCAGTGGTTTGTAGCGATATAGCGCTCGCCAGTCGTTATAGCCCGACATAAAACTGAATTCGTTATGCAGATAAGATCCTGACTCTCCACTCTCTTCTTGCAGTGCCTGCGGACACTTGCCGTGATGATGGATAGTGACGATTTGCCAGCGGGTGTTCATGGCATCAACCGGGTGTTCGCTGAGCTCAAAGATTTTACCCGGCATCAGTTTAAAACAGTTACTTTGCCCGCTACCGGCCTGACGTTGATTTTCGACGGCCTGATGACGGCGCTGGACAAACGGTTTCGCCTCCGCGTCTTTCTGAAAGCGGCCATAGCTTTCAAAGAGTTCAAACAGGGTTTTCTGCCCTTCCACACGGGGATCGATATTGGCCCGGTGTGTCAGGCGGTAATCGGGATTTTGGGGATTGTAGTCCTTATAAATGACCCGCGCCGGGGTCATGGAGACGCCCAGACGCACCTGATTCATCACATTCATTTCAGTGGCCGTCTCTATCTGCGGGTGGTAGACCAGCGGTAAGTTGGCCGTCATCCCTAAATGGCTGTCACTGAAAAACAGCTTGTCGTCTTCAAACCAGAAATTCAGCCCCTCTTCGGTAACTAACCGGGCAAAAAAGGCATAATCGGACTCCCGTTTTTGCGTCACATACTCCCGTGTGTAATGAAACTCATCCAATTGGCAATCGAACAGGATGCAATGTTTTTTCAGCAAACTGGTGAGAATTTCCGGCACGCTTTGCCGATGATAAATCCGGCTGTCCTGATTCAAATTCATCCGCCAGAGAGCAAGCTGGACGGTGAGGTAATAAATGGTGCGATGCGCATGCGTATCCCCCCGTATAGCCTGTGAGATAATGCCGCTAACCTGACGTTGCTCAACGTCGTTGAAAACCACCCGGAATTTCACAGACTGTAATAACAGTGATTCCAGATCAATATCGGCCCGTTTACTGACCAGCGTTAAAGATAGGGTAAATAATTCGGATAATTCCTCCTGTAGAGAAAATTCAGCTACCGCAAAAGTTTTCTCCGGCAAATCGGTAATATGACAAAGAAAGTGTAATCCATCGTTCATAGGGACTCCTTATTTTTGGTGTTGGTGTTTAAGTAAATTAGTAATATGGCCTTGGTGACGTTATTTTATTTTCCAGTAGTCTATTGTTTGACGATTAAGGTCGATTCGTCCATCAGGATATTCAACCCATTCTCCCCTTCCGTTAGTGACAGTAATTTTTGGCATTTTGGTTTCATCCAGCTTAGGTTTAAAAATAATTTTCCATTCCGCTCCTGACATTAATTTCAGTCGAAAAGGAAATAAATCCACCACCCCCTGTAAGGAAACTCTGTTTGGACGTCCCTCAACCATTTTCAAAACCGGGTAAATAACCGGGCTGAAATTTATCGTATTCAATGCACGAGTCTCAGAGGCTTCAGAATAATTTGTTCGTGCAGCGTCATTGATAAAGGCAGCTAATCCAGGTCCCGAAGAAGGTACAGCATCTTTCACCAAGTGACTAACATCGGTATAACCCACCGCCACATACGCTTGATTGATTTTCCATTTACACCATCCTCCACCATTGAAAGGTAATTTCGCCTGAAAGTAACCAGTTTGTGGATCAGCTTTTACATCCAAATCCAATCCATAATAAGTCGGCACTTGATAAGGCGACATACCTGCATCAAGCTGATATCTAAGACAGTCTTTTGAGATATATTGCGCAGACACATACGGTTTTGTGTATTTCGGCACGACACCCTCCACCGTAATCAACTGTTTCTTCTCGTCAGGTGAAAAAGGAAAAAGCCAGTCAAAAAAGGTGTCACCAAACGCCCAGTAAATAGAATAGAGAAATAATAAGGACAGCGTTATCTTCAATATTTTCATACGGACAGTTCCTGTTTATCACAGTAATGCTGTAAGGCCAGTTCTCCCTGTTCTTCCTGCTGGCTGACCGTCAGTGATTTTATTAACTGCTTATCCATATCCAGAAAATAGAGATTTCGGTAGTAAACATTGTCAGGGATAAGCATCTTATAACTGTCCATTTTCGCCTTAAATTGACGCTGACTGTCCTGATAGACCGTAATCTTATCCGGTTCACATAGCTCTCTGAGGCGCTTGTCAATATAACCCGCATATTTATACGAGCTATGATTAGAGAAACCGAATCCGCCTTTCAAATCAGCACTTCTGTTTTCAACAAACAGTTTGTCTTTTTCTTGTTGACTGAGCTGATTAAACAACGCATTCTGCCGCTCACCGGCCAGAGAAAAATCCTTTTCTGTTTCCTGATTTAACTCAGGAATTAAGTAGAGTTTTGTAGTGTTATCCAATATTTTTTCAGCAACACCGGTTATCAGGGAGATATTACGGGCGGAAACCAGCCATTCCGGGCAACTGTTGGCTTGAAAGAAATGAACCACTTTACCATGATGCAGATAAATTTCTTTACTGGCTGTCGCCTGTTTAATTGCCTGAATAATCGGTGACGGCGACAGCAACTTCATCACTGCCCAGTCATACCCCGCCGGTGCCCAATAATTAAAAAAAACATTATCCATATCCTGCTCAAATGGCACAGAAGGGATTACATCATCTTCATTGACATGACGATAGTGGATAATAGAAGACAATTCCTCTACCGCACTACGAGTTAATGCTCGCGGCATTCCATAACTGTAAAGACAAGGATTGTGTTCTTTCAGTTGTGCGCTGTGCAATAATGCCAGCGCGCCTCCCAAACTATGGCCGCAAATAAATAATCGCTTATTTGTAACCAAACTGGTGATATCTCGGAATACTGCTTCAGTTTTAGCTTTAGTTTTATCACTGGGAACGATTAACCTTCCCCCCAGATTAAATGCCTCCCAAAACCCTTTATGCACTTTACCATGATGAATAAAATCACTGCACAACGCTTTGTCATCATCGCAGCTTAAAGCCAATGGCTGGAAGGTGGCATCAGTCAAATAATTATCCAGGCTAGCGGTTCCCCGCCAACTAACAATCATATCTTTCTCACTGGCAACATAAAACAGTTTGGTATCACCCTGTTTGTTGTTCCCTGCTTGTGAATCAATAAACTCCACTCGGGCATAACGTTTACTAAACGGCACATCGTAAACGACAGGTGTTGCCGACAATGCTTCCACTTTATAGGGCAATCTTGAGACATCGACCATTTGCCGATTAAAAAAGTGAAGTACAGAACCTTCAACATCGACATCCCCATCGGCATAAGCCAGCACGCTCATTAAACACTGGTTATAAGCATTCACAATAGAATACTCCTTCTGATGATGTAGCAGTAAAACCCAAGCTCTAAACGGACACACTTCCAATACATAACGTCGATTTAACGGATGAACCTGATAGCCTTTTGGTTCCGAGTCCGGGAAATGATAAGGCGGTGGAATATCTTTAGAATCTTTCCAATCTTTAATCACTGGCACCCCATCACTGATCTGCCCGATAGTCACATAGCGATATTGATGGCCTTCGGTTTCTGCTTGTGGTTTTACTACCGAAGCCTCTTCCCCGCGTATTTCCCGCAACGGACGCTGTTCCATCTCATCGGCCAGCGGCTGAGCATCAATATATAGCGTCACCGGATGAGGCAACAGCTCCTCTTCTCTGAGCACACCGAAACCATCGGTTTTCCCTTGGCGCACATAACCTGGAGTTCCGCGACTGATCAGGCGATAAGGCATGTTGACCAGCGGCTTTCCCTGTTCATCCACTAACTGAAATTCCACCCAGTTTTTCAGAAACCGTTTACAATCAAAGCATAAGCGTGGATCTGATATAGCCATTAGTTTTACTTCCTTCTTTTAACGTTATTCCCCCGCCCGGCTATCAATCACCGTCATCAGCATCAATATCCTGTCAGGAATAGCCGTGATTGATTGCGTCACTAAAGAAACAAGATAGTAAAAATCCTATTACCACAGATAAGAAACACCACTTATGCCATGAGTAATAGCAAGTTGAAGACAGGAAGACGAAATGTATTCCCATCGATTAATTCCTTTGAATAAGGGAACAGGAGTTGAAAGGTCCTTCATACTGTCTAATATGATGGAACTTAAGTTATGATTATTAAACCATCACCAAATAGCAAGAAAAATTTTCATTTTCTTAATTTACAAAAAGTAGATTTTGTAAGAAAGTGTTACAAATTCAACAAAAGATTAAGTTATTGTAAATATAATGACGGATACAATGACAAAAATATCCCATTCCCAAAAGAAGCAGTCCACGATATATAAAAAAACTGGCCTTTACTGATTTTCCACATCCAGATTTGATCAAAAACCAATTGCAAATTTTGCAGCTGCTTTTTTTGCAACAGCTATTTGAAGAAAACAGTGACATAGTGATGATCCTCATCTTCCTATAGAACGGAATCATTCTCTTCTCTTATTGTATCGATTTGTATCGACGGTACAGAAATCACACGGATGTTTTATTTACCTTATGATTTAAAAGGAATAAACATGAACTCATACGTGAAAGAGATACCTGATGTATTACAAAGCCAATGTGGTATTAATTGTCTGACCGATATTTGCCACTATTCTTTTAATGAATTCCGGCAGCAAGTCTCTGATCATCTCTCCTGGTCAGAGACCAACCGCTTATATCGTGATGCACAACAAGAACAAAAAGAGAATCAATTATATGAAGCACGTATTCTCAAACGCGCTAACCCGCAGTTGCAAAATGCAGTACACCTCGGCATTACCCTCCCTCATGCTGAATTGCGAGGCTATAATAATGAATTCGGTGGCCGAGCCAGCCAATATGTAGCACCGGGTTCGGTTTCCTCTATGTTCTCCCCCGCCGCTTATTTGACTGAGCTTTATCGTGAGGCACGCAATTTACACGCCAGCGACTCCGTTTATTATCTGGATAACCGCCGCCCAGATCTCAAATCAATGGCGCTCAATCAGCAAAATATGGATACCGAGCTTTCCACTCTTTCTCTGTCTAATGAAATTTTGTTGGAAGGAATTAAAGCTAATCAGTCTAATCTGGACAGCGATACTAAGGTGATGGAAATGTTATCCACTTTCCGTCCTGCCGGTACGATACCTTATCACGATGCTTATGAAAATGTGCGTAAAGCTATCCAATTACAAGATCCTCAACTTAAGCAATTTCAGCAATCACCGGCAGTTGCTGGATTAATGCATCAAGCTTCACTGTTAGGAATTAATCACTCTATCTCGCCGGAACTGTTTAATATTCTAACCGAAGAAATTACCGAGGCTAATGCAGAGGATATTTACAAAAAGAATTTTGGCGATATTGATCCTACCTGGCTGGCAATGCCAGAATATCTGAAAAGTTATTATAACTTTAGTGATGAAGAGCTCAGCCAATTTATTCGCAAATATCCAGATAATGAACTGAATACTCATAAAATACATTTATTAAAAATCAATAAAATTATTTTATTATCACGAGCCGTAAACCTGTCATTTTTAAAACTAGATGAAATTGTTCCAGAACAGAATATTAACCCAATTGTATTAGGGAAAATATTTCTAGTTAAATACTATATGCAGAAATACAACATTGATACTGAAACTGCCTTAATACTATGTAATGATTCCATTTCACAATATTCCTATTGTAATCAACCTAGCCAATTTGATCGCCTATTTAATACCCCACCACTCAACGGACAATGTTTCGTTACCGAAGACACCAATATTGACTTAAATCTGAACAGTACCGATACCGATAACTGGCACAAAACAGTACTTAAACGTGCTTTTAATGTCGATGATATTTCTCTTTATCGATTGCTCAATATTGCTAATCATGAAAATAAAGATGGGAAAATTGCTAATAATATAAAAAATCTTTCCAATCTCTATATGACTAAACTACTGGCAGATATTCACCAATTAACGATTGATGAACTCTATTTACTCCTGATGACTATCGGTGAAGATAAGAGAGATTTATATACTATTGATGATAAAGAACTGGAGAAACTCATAAACAGACTCGATAGCCTAAGTAATTGGCTGCGTACACAAAAGTGGAGTGTCTATCAGTTATTTTTAATGACCACCACCAACTATGACAAAACGTTAACGCCTGAAATTCAAAACTTACTCAATACGGTCTACAATGGCTTACAGAACTATGATGAAAAGAAAACAGATCTTTTGACTACCATATCGCCTTATATTGCCGCAACGCTACAATTACCGTCTGAAAATATCGCACATTCTATTCTTCTCTGGGCTGATAAAATAAAACCAAGCGAAAAGAAAATAACCGCAGAAAAATTCTGGGACTGGTTACAAAATAGGAGAATTTTAGAATTATCAAAACCGCCAGAAATGCAGGAACAAATTATTCAGTACTGTCACTGTCTGGCACAATTAACAATGATTTATCGTTCTTCCGGTATTAATGAAAACGCTTTCCGCCTGTTCATAGAACAACCAACCATTTTTGGTATTTCTGATGAACCTGATAAAGCGACACCAGCCCATAATGCACCAACATTAATCATCCTAACCCGCTTTGCTAATTGGGTTAACACACTAGGTGAAAAAGCCTCCCCTATTCTAACCGCTTTTGAAAATAAAACTTTAACCGCAGAACAACTGGCTAATGCCATGAATCTTGATGCTAATTTATTAGAACAAGCCAGTATTCAAGCACAAAATTATAAGCAGGTTACTAAAGAAAATACATTCTCCAATTGGCAATCCATCGACGTTATTCTGCAATGGACCAATGTAGCAAATAATTTTAATATCGCCCCACAAGGTATTTCATCCCTGATAGCATTGGATTATATACAGCCGGTTCAAAAAAAACTGACCTATTCCCAATGGGAAAATGCAGCTATGGTATTAACTGCCGGGTTAGACACTCAACAAATGAATACTCTACACGCATTTCTGGACGAATCTCGCAGTACTGCATTAAGCAATTATTATATTGGCAAGATTACTAACCGGGCAGCAGCAATTAAAAGCCGTGACGATTTATACCAATATTTACTGATTGATAATCAAGTGTCCTCTACAATAAAAACCACACGCATTGCCGAAGCCATTGCCAGTCTTCAATTGTACGTCAACCGGGCAATGGAAAATGTAGAAACCCATGCCGTTTCTGATATTATTACCCGTCAATTTTTTATCGATTGGGATAAATATAATAAACGTTACAGTACTTGGGCTGGCGTTTCACAATTAGTTTACTATCCCGAAAATTACATCGACCCGACGATGCGTATTGGACAAACGAAAATGATGGATACGCTATTGCAATCCGTCAGCCAGAGCCAATTAAATGCCGATACGGTAGAAGATGCATTTAAATCTTACCTGACCTCGTTTGAGCAAGTCGCTAATTTGGAAGTCATTAGTGCTTATCATGACAATGTTAATAATGACCAAGGTCTGACTTATTTTATCGGACACAGCAAAACAGAAATTAATCAATATTACTGGCGCAGTGTCGATCATAGTAAATTCAACGATGGTAAATTCGCTGCTAATGCCTGGAGTGAATGGCACAAAATTGACTGCGCAATTAATCCCTACCAAAGCACCATCCGCCCAGTTATCTATAAATCCCGCTTATATCTGATTTGGCTAGAACAAAAGGAAACAGCTAAACAAGATAAGGATAATAAAGTCATTACTGACTATTACTATGAATTAAAATTGGCTCATATTCGTTATGATGGTACCTGGAATGTACCAATAGCCTTTGATGTGAATAGCAAAATATCAGCATTAGAACTGGAAAAATCTCAAGCCCCCGGACTCTATTGCGCAGGTTATCAAGGGGAAGACACCTTGTTGGTCATGTTTTATAGAAAAAAAGAGAAATTGGATGATTATAAAACTGCTCCAATGCAAGGATTTTATATTTTCTCCGATATGTCTTCCAAAGATATGACCAATGAACAATGTAACTCTTATCGAAATAACGGTTATACACATTTCGATACTAATTCTGATACTAATAGCGTCATAAGAATAAATAACCGATATGCAGAGGATTATGAAATTCCTTCATCGATAAATCATAGCAATAGCCATGATTGGGGAGAGCATAATCTTAGCCAAGTATATGGCGGAAGTATAGTTATCAATTACACAGCTGCATCAAGTGATTTAAAAATCTATATTTCACCAAAATTAAGAATAATTCATGATGGAAAAGAAGGTCGAGAGCGTATTCAGTGTAATCTAATAAAGAAATACGGTAAGCCAGGTGATAAATTTATTATTTATACAAATCTGAATGTCAATACATATTGGGCATCAAATAAAAAACTCATCTATCCTGTTTATCAATATCGTGGAAATGTCACCAATAATAATGAAGGTAGATTACTATTTTTTCGAGATAATACAAATGACAAGGTAAAAGCCTTCCTTCCTACTATTCAAAAAGAGCTATACTCAACAAATACCAATAGCAATGATAGTTATATCGATACGTCTGATGACGAATCTCTATTTAAGCAATATTTCTATATGGAGGATAAATCAGGTGGTATTTCCACCGATGTTGGGGAATCAATAAATATCAACACAGCAATCTCTTCTGAAAAGGTTCAAATCACAATCAAAGTTGGCAATAAAGAATATCTTTTTACAGCGAATAATAATGTCTCTGGTCAACCATCACCTAGCTTTGAAGAAATGTGTTACCAATTTAATGCTCTCGAAATAGATGGCTCTAATCTGAATTTTACTAACAATTCAGCCAGTATTGATGTCACTTTTACCGCACTGGCAGAAGATGGACGCAAACTGGGTTATGAAGCTTTCAATATCCCTGTTATTCAAAAGGTTAAAACCGATAATGCTCTAACGCTTTTTCATGACAAGAATGGCGCTCAATATATGCAATGGGGGCCCTATCACATTCGTCTTAATACTCTATTTGCTCGCCAATTAGTTGAACGCGCCACTACGGGTATTGATACAATTCTAAGTATGGAAACTCAGAATATTCAGGAACCGATGATGGGGATAGGGGCTTATATAGAAATCGTTATGGATAAATATAATACTGATGTCCACGGCACTAATAAATCATTTAAGATTATGTATGGTGATATTTTTAAAGCAGGTGATCATTTTCCTATTTATCAGGGAACATTAAGCGATATTACACAAACGACAGTAAAATTATTCTTACCTCGCGTTGATAACGCTTATGGGAATAAAAACAATCTCTATGTTTACGCCGCCTATCAAAAAGCAGAAACACATTTCATTCGATTCGTTAAAGAGGATAATAATAAACCCGCTACATTCGACACTACCTATAATAATGGGACCTTCCCAGGGCTTGCATCAGCCAGAGTAATACAAACTTTCTCGGAACCAATGGATTTCAGCGGCGCTAACAGCCTCTATTTCTGGGAACTGTTCTACTATACCCCGATGCTGGTTGCTCAACGTTTGCTACATGAACAAAACTTCGATGAAGCTAACCGTTGGCTGAAATATGTCTGGAGCCCATCCGGTTATATTGTTCGTGGTCAAATTAAAAACTATCGCTGGAATGTACGCCCGTTCCTAGAAAATACCAGTTGGAACAGTGATCCTTTGGATTCCGTTGATCCTGATGCGGTGGCACAGCACGATCCAATGCACTATAAAGTAGCCACCTTTATGCGCACTCTCGATCTGCTGATGGCTCGTGGCGATCATGCCTATCGCCAACTGGAGCGGGATACGCTGAACGAGGCCAAAATGTGGTATATGCAGGCACTGCACCTGTTGGGCGATAAACCCTATCTGCCGCTGAGTTCTGCATGGAATAATCCACGTCTGGACAATGCCGCAGACACGACCATACAAAAAGCATATTCCTACGCAATAACTACCCTACGACAAGGCACGCAAACACCCGCATTATTATTGCGCTCCGCTAATACCCTGACCGATCTTTTCCTGCCACAAATCAACGACGTTATGTTGAGCTACTGGAACAAATTGGAACTGCGCCTGTATAACTTGCGTCATAATCTCTCTATCGACGGTCAACCGCTCTATCTGCCGATGTATGCCACACCGGCCGATCCAAAAGCATTACTCAGCGCCGCCGTTGCCACTTCTCAAGGTGGAGGCCCTCTCCCACAGCCATTTATGTCGCTGTGGCGCTTCCCGCATATGCTAGAAAATGCCCGCAGCATGGTCACTCAACTCACACAGTTCGGTTCCACGTTGCAAAATATTATTGAACGCCAAGATGCTGAGGCCCTAAATGCTCTGCTGCAAAATCAAGCCAAGGAGCTGATATTAACGACGCTAAGCATTCAGGACAAAACCATCGAAGAAATAGATGCTGAAAAAACCGTGCTGGAAAAATCCAAAGCCGGGGCACAATCGCGCTTTAACAACTACAGCAAATTATACGATGAAGATGTCAACGCCGGTGAACGTCAAGCTCTGGATATGCGAATAGCTTCCCAAAGTATTACCAGCGGATTGAAAGGCTTGCACATGGCTGCCGCCGCGCTGGAGATGGTACCCAATATCTACGGCTTTGCGGTCGGGGGAACACGCTTTGGGGCAATTGCCAATGCCATTGCTATTGGTGGCGGGATCGCCGCAGACGGTCTATTAATTGAAGCGGAGAAAGTCTCGCAATCTGAAATATGGCGCCGTCGCCGTCAAGAGTGGGAAATCCAGCGTAATAATGCCGAAGCAGAGATGAAACAAATCGATGCTCAACTGAAATCGCTAACAGTACGCCGTGAAGCGGCGGTATTACAGAAAACCAGCCTAAAAACCCAACAGGAACAAACTCAAGCTCAACTGGCTTTTCTGCAACGCAAATTCAGCAATCAAGCGCTGTACAACTGGTTACGTGGTCGGTTAGCTGCCATTTACTTCCAATTTTACGATTTAGTCGTCGCCCGTTGTCTGATGGCGGAACAAGCTTACCGTTGGGAAACTAACAATTCCTCTGCACGCTTTATTAAACCGGGAGCCTGGCAGGGAACCTATGCCGGTCTGCTCGCCGGAGAAACCCTAATGTTGAACCTAGCACAAATGGAAGATGCCCATCTGAAACAAGAACAACGTGCGCTGGAAGTGGAACGCACGGTTTCTCTGGCGCAGGTGTACCAATCCTTAGGGGAGAAAAGCTTTGCTTTGAAAGATAAGATTGAAGCGTTGCTACAAGGAGATAAAGAGACTTCCGTCGGTAATGACGGTAATCAATTGAAATTAACCAACAATACGCTATCCACGACGCTAACCCTGCAAGACCTGAAACTCAAAGATGATTACCCGGAAGAGATGCAGTTAGGCAAAACACGCCGCATTAAACAAATTAGTGTCTCCTTACCATCACTATTGGGACCCTATCAAGATGTTCAAGCGGTTCTGTCTTATGGTGGTGACGCCACCGGCTTAGCTAAAGGTTGTAAAGCCTTGGCGCTCTCCCACGGCCTGAATGACAATGGTCAATTCCAACTCGATTTCAACGATGGCAAATTCCTGCCGTTTGAAGGGATCGATATTAATGATAAAGGGACATTAACGCTAAGTTTCCCCAATGCCACCAGTAAACAAAAAACCATATTACAGATGCTGACCGATATTATTCTGCATATTCGTTACACTATTCTCGAATAACCATCACCTGCAACAGGCCCTAATCAGGGCCTGTTATTAAAAATCATCTTACATGCCACTGTTATTTCAATTACCTGAATAGAAAAATTATCCCTATTATGTAAAAGGACTGAATTCAATCAACACAACAAAGGAAGTAAATAATGAAAAACATTGACCCAAAACTTTATCACCATACGCCTACCGTCAGTGTTCACGATAACCGTGGGCTGGCTATCCGTAATATTAGGCGGTGTCCCGCAATAGGCTGAGATAGAATAATCCATCTGGCTGTCGATGGAAAAGGCCACCCACTGAATGTGGTACTCAGTGCAGGTCAATGTCATGAAAGTCAATATGCAGTACGCCAGCCACGCATTACGTAACCGATTAAAAAGTCAGGGAATAAAAGTGATAACTCCCTATATACTCTATGGATTTCAAGATAACCTTTAAACAATTAAATCGGAAATTAATAAATTCAACGGCTCGTTATACTTACTTCTGAGAGTATAAGCACAATATTTCACTGATGGTGTTGGATACAATTTAAAATTCAAAAAGGTAATGCCTTTATGAAGATCAGCAGAACAGATCACTTCATTAGGTGTCATTAAACTTATCGCGATACCTGATCTCACTAAATCCAACCGATTAGTGAAATCAGGTACAGTTAGCAAAGTTAAATTTTGGTACTCAGGTAGACCATTCCGTGGAATAAAGCCGTCACATTGTTTCAAGAATGCACTATTATGCTGAGCCAAAGGCAATGTGTGTATAATATCATCAGCATGACTTTCCGATCCTAAAATATCATTAGCAATAGCAAGACGCAGCACCTGATAAGTTCCATCTATTCTTATAATATTATCGTTGTCAGGATAATGTTCAGTCGTCACATAGACGGTTATATCTTCTTTCATTAAAGAAGAAAAGATGGCTTCTTTTCTTGCTGAATCATCAACTAGAAAATTATTTTTTATGTAAATATCACGATAATGATAACGTTGCACCGCTCTTTTTATCACTGCCGAAATTTTATTAATATATTCTCCACTTGTCCCAATAATAAGTTTGCCAGCGTTCGCTAATCTCTCGCTTCTCCGATAATGCCAGTTATCCTCAACACGCTGCATCCTCTCATAGCACGGCAATAGCTCCTGATATAAGGCCCTCCCTTCCTCAGTCAGTTTAGTCCTTCCCGGTAATCTTTCAAATAATTGGCAACCTACACGTTGTTCCAGTTGATATATGATCCTACTTAAGGGAGAGGGAGTAATACAAAGTGTATCTGCTGCTAAAGTAAATGACTCTTTTTTCGCTGACTCCATAAAATACTTCAAATTCTTTGAACAAAATAGCATCATATATCCTTCTTATTTTAACTAATCATTCCATCCGAAATAGAATGGAATATTAACAAGAAAACATTAAAACTACTTTTTTGCATTATTTAACATCAAAGTATGCATTAACTGAGGTTGAGTTTTATCATCTTTATTCTTAGCAGTTATCAAACAATTTTCATTATTGTTGCAAAATAAATTATAACCCTGCCTTATGTTACAATAATGATCATAAAGAAATTTGACCTATTATCATTAAGGGAGAATAGGCATGATTAAATATTTAATTAAATATTTCAATTAGTTGATAAAATACCATCATGATTAACATGTAATTAGCGCAATTTTAACATTAAATAAATTGCACAATTTATATTCGTTATCACTGAACTTCGCTTTCCTCGTACAGTTCATCACGAGAACAACACCGCGCCATTTCCAGCCAACCCTGATTAGAAAATCAGTTGCAAATTTTGCATCTGCTTTTTTTGCAACAGCTATTTAAACAAAACAGTGAGATAGTGATTCTCCGAGAGATCAAGATATGTCTGCTTTTCACTCACAAGTTATTGCTTATGCATATCTCAGCTATTTCTCAAAATCTATATTTGATTATCTATTCTTCCGATGGAACGGAATCATTCTCTGATTGATCCATGATGTAAAGACAACACGGATGTTTCATTTACTTTATGATTTAAAAGGAATAAATATGAATTCACCTGTAAAAGAGATACCTGATGCATTAAAAAGCCAGTGTGGTTTTAATTGCCTGACAGATATTAGCCACAGCTCTTTTAACGAATTTCGCCAGCAAGTATCTGCCCACCTCTCTTGGTCCGAAGCACGCGATTTATATCATGATGCACAACAGGCCCAAAAGGATAATCGGCTATATGAAGCGCGTATTCTTAAACGCGCTAATCCTCAATTACAAAATGCCGTACATCTTGCCATCATCACCCCTAATGCCGAATTGATAGGCTATAACAACCAATTTAGCGGTAGAGCCAGTCAATATGTCGCGCCAGGTGAAGTTTCCTCTATGTTCTCCCCCGCCGCTTATTTGACTGAGCTTTATCGTGAGGCACGCAATTTACACGCCAACGACTCTGTTTACCGTCTGGATACCCGCCGCCCAGATCTCAAATCAATGGCGCTCAGTCAGCAAAATATGGATACAGAACTTTCCACACTCTCGTTATCCAACGAGCTATTATTGGAAAGTATTAAAACTGAGTCTAATCTGGATAATTATACCAAAGTGATGGAAATGCTCTCCACTTTCCGTCCTTCCGGCGCGACGCCTTATCACGATGCTTATGAAAATGTGCGTGAAGTTATCCAGCTACAAGATCCTGGACTTAAGCAACTCAATGCATCACCGGCAATTGCCGGGCTAATGCATCAAGCCTCCCTATTGGGTATTAATGCCTCAATCTCACCTGAGCTGTTTAATATTTTGACGGAAGAGATTACCGAAGGTAATGCAGAGGAACTTTATAAGAAAAATTTTGGTAATATCGAACCGGCTTCACTGGCTATGCCGGAATACCTTAAACGTTATTATAATTTAAGTGATGAAGAACTTAGCCAGTTTATTGGTAAAGCCAGCAATTTTGGTCAACAGGAATATAGTCATAACCAGCTCATTACTCCGGTAGTCAACAGTAGTGATGGCACGGTCAAGGTATATCGGATTACTAGGGAATATATAATAAACCCCTATCAGCTAAATGAAGTGAGCTTATTCCCTTTGGGTGGTGAAAATTATAAATTAAACTATAATTTTAAAACATCCAAAGATGATGCTATTTACCTGAAAATTGAATTAAAAGATGGTAAAGAACTTGCTCGAATCGATATGACTCCCCAAGTAAACACCGAATACACAATGGGTATCACGTTAACGCCAACTGATATTAGTCAACCTTTTGAAATCGGTCTACAACGAGTATCTAATGGAGGACACCATTATGCCACCGCAAAATTTACCGTTGAGGAATATAACCAATACTCTTTCCTGCTAAAACTCAATAAGGCGATTCGTCTATCCCGTGCAACAGAATTGTCACCCACGATTCTGGAAGGCATTGTGCGCAGTGTTAATCAGCAACTGGACATCAACACAGAAGTATTAGGTAAAGTTTTTCTGACTAAATACTATATGCAGCGTTATGCTATTAATGCTGAAACTGCCCTGATACTATGCAATGCCCCTATTTCACAACGTTCATATGAAAATCAACCTAGCCAATTTGATCGCCTGTTTAATACACCATTACTGAACGGCCAATATTTTTCTACCGGAGATGAAGAGATTGATTTAAATCCCGGTAGTAACGGTGATTGGCGCAAAACCATACTCAAGCGTGCATTTAATATCGATGATGTCTCACTCTACCGACTACTCAAAATTACCGACCATAATAATCAAGATGGAAAGATTAAAAATAGCCTAAGGAATCTTTCCAATTTATATATTGGGAAATTACTGGCAGAAACCCATCAATTAACCATTGATGAATTGGATTTATTGCTGGTTGCTGTGGGTGAAGGGGAAACTAATTTATCCGCTAGCAATGATAAGCAATTGGCGAGCCTGATCAGAAAACTCAATACCATTACCGGCTGGTTACAAACACAGAAGTGGAGTGTGTTCCAGTTATTTGTCATGACCGCCACCAGCTATAATAAAACACTAACGCCTGAAATTAAGAATCTGCTAGATATCGTCTACCACGGTTTACAAAATTTTGATAAAGACAAAGCAGATTTATTACCTGTTATGGCGCCCTATATTGCGGCTTCCTTACAATTATCATCGGAAAATGTCGCTCATTCAGTGCTGCTTTGGGCAGATAAGTTAAAGCCCGGCGACGGTGCAATGACAGCAGAAAAATTCTGGGACTGGTTGAATACTAAGTATACGCCGGGTTCATCGGAAGCAGTAGAAATGCGGGAGCATATCGTTCAGTATTGCCAGGCTCTGGCACAATTGGAAATGGTTTACCACTCCACCGGCATTAACGAAAACGCCTTCCGCCTGTTTGTGACAAAACCAGAAATGTTTGGCGCGTCTACTGGGGCAGCACCTACGCATGATGCGCTTTCATTGATCACACTGACGCGTTTTGCGGATTGGGTTAACGCGCTAGGCGAAAAAGCCTCCTCCGTATTAGCGGCATTAGAAGCTAACACTTTAACGGCGGAACAACTGGCTGACGCCATGAATCTTGATGCCAATTTGCTGTTACAAGCCAGTATTCAAGCACAAAATCATCAACACCTTCCTCCAGTGACACAAGAAAATGCTTTCTCCTGTTGGACATCTATCAATACTATTCTGCAATGGGTTTATGTTGCACAACAATTGAATGTCGCCCCGCAGGGCGTTGCTGCTTTGGTCGGACTGGATTATATTCAATCCAATCAAAAAACCCCGACCTACGCCCAGTGGGAAAATGCGGCGGGCGTATTAACCGCCGGATTGAATTCACAACAAGCGGATACATTAAACGCTTTTCTGGATGAATCCCGCAGTGCCGCATTAAGCACCTACTATACCCGTCAAGTTGCCAAGCCAGCGGCAGCCATTAAAAGCCGTGATGACCTGTATCAATACTTACTGATTGATAATCAGGTTTCCGCTGCAATCAAAACCACCCGAATCGCCGAAGCCATTGCTAGCATTCAACTGTATGTCAATCGGGCGCTGGAAAATGTGGAAGAAAATGCCGATTCAGGCGTTATCAGCCGCCAGTTCTTTATCGACTGGGACAAATATAATAAACGCTACAGCACTTGGTCAGGTGTTTCTCAATTAGTTTACTACCCGGAAAACTATATTGATCCGACCATGCGCATCGGACAAACCAAAATGATGGGCGCATTACTGCAATCCGTCAGCCAAAGCCAATTAAACGCCGATACGGTCGAAGATGCCTTTATGTCTTACCTGACGTCGTTTGAACAGGTAGCCAATCTCAAAGTTGTTAGCGCATATCACGATAATATTAATAACGATCAAGGGCTGACCTACTTTATTGGACTTAATGAAACTGATGCCGGTGAATATTATTGGCGCAGTGTCGATCACAGTAAATTCAGCGACGGTAAATTCGCGGCTAATGCCTGGAGCGAGTGGCACAAAATTGATTGTCCAATTAATCCTTATAAAAGCACTATCCGTCCAGTAATATATAAATCCCGCTTGTATCTGCTCTGGTTGGAACAAAAGGAGATTACCAAACAGACAGGAAATAGCAAAGATGGCTATCAAACCGAGACGAATTATCGTTATGAACTGAAATTGGCGCATATCCGCTATGACGGTACCTGGAATACGCCAATCACCTTTGATGTCAATGAAAAAATATCCAAGCTAGAACTGAAAAAAAATAAAGCGCCCGGGCTCTATTGTGCCGATTATCAGGGTGAAGATACGTTGCTGGTGATGTTTTATAACCAACAAGACACACTAGATGGCTACAAAACCGCTTCAATGCAAGGACTATATATCTTTGCCGATATGGCATCCAAAGATATGACCAAGGAACAATGTGAAGCTTATCGGAATAACAGCTATAAACAATTTGATACTAATAGTGTCAGAAGAGTGAATAACCGCTATGCGGAGGATTATGAGATTCCTTCATCAATAAATAGCAATAATGGTTATGGTCGAGGAGAATATAATCTCAGTATGGTTCATGGCGGAGATATTCCAATTATCCATTACCAAGCATCATCAAGTGATTTAAAAATCCATATCTCACCTAAGTTAAGAATTACCTATGAAGGAGCTGATGATCGAACTCGTAATCAATGCAACCTAATAAAAAAATATGGCAAATTGGGGGATAAATTTATTATCTATACCAATCTGAGTGTCAATACACAATGGACATCAAATAAAAAGTTAATATACCCAGTTTATCAATATAGTGGAAACACCACCAATAATAGCCAAAGCAGGTTACTGTTTTATCGGGATAACCAATTTGGTGAAGTCAGTGTCTTTCTTCCTAATTGGAAGCAAAGCCTATATTCAAAAATTACCAATAGTAATAACGGCTATATTATAGATACTTCTAATCAAGAGCCTTTATTTAAGCAATATCTCTATATGGAGGAAAAAAATAATGGACTCCGTATTATTGCTACTGATGTCTATAACGCAGTAGAGATCAATACTGCAATTTCCCCGGCAAAAGTTCAGGTAACAGTAAAAGCCGGTAGCAAAGAACAAACTTTTACTGCGGATAAAAATGTCTCCATTCAGCCATCACCTAGCTTTGATGAAATGAATTATCAATTTAATACCCTCGAAATAGATGGTACTGGTCTGAATTTTAATAATAACTCAGCCAGTATTGATGTCACCTTTACTGCATTGGCGGAGGATGGGCATAAACTGGGTTATGAAAGTTTCAGTATTCCTGTTACCCGCAAGGTGAGTACCGATAATGCCCTGACCTTGCACCATAATGAAAATGGTGCGCAATATATGCAATGGCAAGTCTACCGTATTCGTCTGAATACCCTTTTTGCCCGCCAATTGGTTGCACGCGCCACCACCGGAATCGATACGATTCTGAGTATGGAAACTCAGAATATTCAGGAACCACAGTTAGACAAAGGTTTCTATGCTACGTTCGTGATACCTCCCTATAACCCATCAACTCATGGTGATGAACGTTGGTTTAAGCTTTATCTCAAACATGTTGTTGATAATAATTCACATATTATCTATTCAGGCCAGCTAAAAGATACAAATATAAGCATCACATTATTTATTCCTCTTGATGATGTTCCATTGAACCAGGATTACAGCGCCAAGGTTTACATGACCTTCAAGAAATCACCATCAGATGGTACTTGGTGGGGCCCTCACTTTGTTAGAGATGATAAAGGAATAGTAACAATAAACCCTAAATCCATTTTGACCCATTTTGAGAGCGTCAATGTCCTGAATAATATTAGTAGCGAACCAATGGATTTCAGCGGTGCTAACAGCCTTTATTTCTGGGAACTGTTCTACTATACCCCGATGTTGGTTGCTCAACGTTTGTTGCATGAACAAAACTTTGATGAAGCGAACCGCTGGCTGAAATATGTCTGGAGCCCATCCGGTTATATTGTTCACGGCCAGATTCAGAACTATCAGTGGAATGTCCGCCCGTTACTGGAAGATACCAGTTGGAACAGTGATCCTTTAGATTCCGTCGATCCTGACGCGGTAGCACAACACGATCCGATGCACTACAAAGTCTCAACCTTTATGCGCACCCTTGATCTGTTGATAGCACGCGGCGATCATGCTTACCGCCAATTGGAGCGCGATACACTTAACGAAGCGAAGATGTGGTATATGCAAGCGCTGCATCTATTAGGTGATAAACCTTATCTGCCGCTGAGTACGACATGGAGTGATCCACGGCTAGACAGAGCCGCTGATATTACTACCCAAAATGCTTACTCAAGCTCAATAGTCGCTCTGCGGCAGAGTACACCGGCACCTTTATCATTGCGCAGTGCCAATACCCTGACCGATCTCTTCCTGCCGCAAATCAATGAAGTGATGATGAATTACTGGCAAACATTGGCTCAGAAAGTATACAACCTGCGTCATGACCTCTCTATCGACGGTCAACCGCTATATCTGCCAATCTATGCCACACCGGCAGATCCAAAAGCGTTACTCAGCGCCGCCGTTGCCACTTCTCAAAGTGGGGGCAAACTACCAGAGTCATTTATGTCCCTGTGGCGTTTCCCGCACATGCTGGAAAATGCACGCGGCATGGTTAGCCAACTCATCCAGTTCGGTTCCACGTTACAAAATATTATCGAACGTCAGGACGCGGAAGCACTCAATGCGTTATTACAAAATCAGGCCGCAGAACTGATATTGACTAACCTGAGCATTCAGGACAAAACCATCGAAGAAATAGATGCTGAGAAAACCGTGCTGGAAAAATCCAAAGCGGGAGCCCAATCGCGCTTTGATAGCTATAGCAAACTGTATGATGAAAACATCAACGCCGGTGAAAACCAAGCTATGACGCTACGAGCGTCCGCAGCCGGGCTTACCACGGCGGTTCAAGCATCCCGTCTGGCTGGTGCAGCGGCTGATCTGGTGCCTAACATCTTCGGCTTCGCCGGTGGTGGCAGCCGTTGGGGCGCTATCGCTGAGGCAACAGGTTATGTGATGGAATTCTCCGCTAATGTTATGAACACCGAAGCGGATAAAATTAGCCAATCTGAAACCTACCGTCGTCGCCGTCAAGAGTGGGAGATCCAGCGTAATAATGCCGAAGCTGAGCTGAAACAACTCGACGCCCAACTTAAATCGCTGACAGTACGCCGTGAAGCCGCCGTATTGCAAAAAACCAGTCTGAAAACCCAGCAAGAACAGACTCAATCCCAATTGGCCTTCCTACAACGTAAGTTCAGCAATCAAGCGTTGTACAACTGGCTACGTGGCCGATTGGCGGCGATTTACTTCCAGTTCTACGATTTGGCTGTGGCGCGTTGTCTCATGGCAGAACAAGCTTACCGTTGGGAACTCAATGATAACTCTGCACGCTTTATTAAACCGGGCGCCTGGCAAGGAACCTATGCCGGCCTGCTTGCTGGTGAAACCTTGATGCTGAGTCTGGCGCAAATGGAAGATGCCCATCTGAAACGCGATAAACGTGCGCTAGAGGTCGAGCGCACGGTGTCGCTGGCCGAAGTTTATGCAGGATTACCGCAAGATAAAGGCCCCTTCTCCCTGAGTCAGGAAATTGACAAGCTGGTGAGTAAAGGTTCAGGCAGTGTCGGCAGTGGTAATAATAATTTGGCATTTGGCACCGGCACAGATACTAAAACCTCTTTGCAGGCATCCATTTCATTAGCCGATTTGAAAATCCGCGAAGATTACCCGGCATCGCTTGGCAAAATTCGACGTATCAAACAGATCAGTGTCACCCTGCCCGCGCTACTGGGACCCTATCAGGATGTGCAGGCAATATTGTCTTACGGCGATAAAGCCGGATTAGCTAACGGCTGCGAAGCACTGGCAGTTTCTCACGGTCTGAATGACAGCGGCCAATTCCAGCTCGATTTCAACGATGGCAAATTCCTGCCATTCGAAGGCATTGCCATTGATCAAGGCTCGCTGACACTGAGTTTCCCAAATGCATCCATGCCAGAGAAAGGTAAACAAGCCACTATGCTAAAAACCCTGAACGATATCATTTTGCATATTCGCTACACCATTAAATAACCGTCCCAACGTACTAAAACAGGCTCCGAACCGGGGGCCTGTAAGGAGTTTTCATGCAGAATTCACAGACATTCAGTGTTACCGAGCTGTCATTACCCAAAGGCGGCGGGGCCATTACCGGTATGGGTGAAGCGTTAACACCAGCCGGGCCGAATGGTATAGCCGCCTTATCCCTGCCATTACCCATTTCTGCCGGACGTGGTTACGCACCCTCGCTCACTCTGAATTACAACAGTGGAACCGGTAACAGCCCGTTTGGTCTCGGGTGGGATTGCAACGTCATGACAATTCGTCGTCGCACCAGTACCGGCGTGCCGAATTACGATGAGACCGATACTTTTCTGGGGCCGGAAGGTGAAGTGTTGGTCGTCGCATTAAATGAGAGTGGTCAAGCTGATATCCGCAGTGAATCCTCATTACAGGGCATCAATTTAGGAACGACCTTCACCGTTACCGGTTATCGTTCCCGTCTGGAAAGCCACTTTAGCCGGTTGGAATACTGGCAACCCAAAACAACAGGCCCAACCGATTTCTGGCTGATATACAGCCCCGACGGACAGGTCCATTTACTGGGCAAAAATCCTCAGGCACGTATCAGCAATCCACCAGATGCTACGCAAACAGCACAATATATTAACCAAACAGCACAATGGTTGTTGGAAGCCTCGGTATCATCCCACGGTGAGCAGATTTATTATCAATATCGAGCCGAAGATGAAACAGATTGCGAAACTGACGAGCTCGCAGCCCACTCGAATGCAACCGTTCAACGCTATCTGCAAGCAATACATTACGGTAACCTGACCGCCAGCGAAGTTTTTCCCACGCTCAACGGAGATGACCCACTCAAATCTGGCTGGTTGTTCTGTTTAGTATTTGATTACGGTGAACGCAAAAACAGCTTATCTGAAATACCGCCGTTTAAAGCCTCAAGTCTCTGGCTTTGCCGCCAAGACCGTTTTTCCCGTTATGAATACGGTTTTGAATTGCGCACCCGGCGCTTATGCCGTCAAATCCTGATGTTTCACCGTCTGCAAACCCTGTCTGGTCAAGCAAAAGGGGACGATGAACCCACGTTGGTTTCACGTCTGATACTGGATTACGATGAAAACGCGGTGATCAGCACGCTCGTTTCTGTCCGTCGGATAGGTCATGAGGACAACAATACCGTCATCTCACTGCCACCACTGGAGCTGGCTTACCAGCCTTTTGAGCCAGAACAAAAAGCACGCTGGCAATCAATGAATGTACTGGCAAACTTCAACACCATTCAGCGCTGGCAACTACTTGACCTGAAAGGAGAAGGCATACCCGGTATTCTCTATCAGGATAGAAATGGCTGGTGGTATCGATCTGCCCAACGTCAAGCCGGGGAAGAGATGAATGCGGTCACCTGGGGGAAAATGCAGCTCCTTCCCATCACGCCAGCTTTGCAGGATAACGCCTCACTGATGGATATTAACGGTGACGGGCAACTGGACTGGGTTATCACTGGACCGGGGCTAAGGGGCTATCACAGCCAACACCCGGACGGTAGCTGGACACGTTTCACACCATTAGATGCCTTGCCAATAGAATATTCGCATCCCCGTGCTCAACTTGCCGATTTAATGGGGGCCGGGCTGTCCGATTTAGTGCTAATTGGTCCCAAAAGTGTGCGTTTGTATGCTAATAACCGTGATGGTTTTACCCAAGGGCGGGATGTGGTGCAATCCGGTGATATCACTCTGCCGTTACCGGGTGCCGATGCCCGTAAATTAGTGGCATTTAGTGACGTACTCGGTTCGGGCCAAGCACATCTGGTTGAAGTTAGTGCAACTCAAGTCACCTGCTGGCCAAATCTGGGACATGGCCGTTTTGGTCAACCAATTACATTGCCGGGATTCAGCCAATCTGTCGCCAATTTTAATCCCGACCGAGTTCATCTGGCCGATCTGGACGGCAGTGGTCCTGCCGATTTGATTTATGTTCATGCTGACCGTCTGACGATTTTCAAGAATGAAAGTGGTAACGGCTTTGCAAAACCATTCACACTCCATTTTCCTGACGGCCTGCATTTTGATGATACTTGCCAGTTACAAGTGGCCGATGTACAAGGATTAGGGGCTGTCAGCCTGATCCTGAGCGTACCGCATATGGCACCACATCATTGGCGCTGCGATCTGACTAACACAAAACCGTGGTTGCTCAGTGAAATGAACAACAATATGGGCGCTCATCACACCCTGCATTACCGTAGCTCTGTCCAATTCTGGCTGGATGACAAAGCCGCCGCATTAGCAACCGGACAAACACCGGTTTGTTATCTGCCCTTCCCAGTCCATACCCTGTGGCAAACAGAAACCGAGGATGAAATCAGCGGCAATAAATTAGTGACCACTCTACGTTACGCTCACGGCGCTTGGGATGGACGTGAGCGGGAATTTCGTGGCTTTGGTTATGTTGAGCAGACAGACAGCCATCAACTGGCTCAAGGTAATGCGCTGGAACGTACACCGCCGGCACTCACCAAAAGCTGGTATGCCACCGGCGTCCCTGAGGTAGACAAGACGCTATCCACTGGGTATTGGCGTGGTGATAAACAAGCGTTCACCGGTTTTACACCACGTTTTACTCTCTGGAAAGAGGGCAAAGATGTTCCGTTGACACCAGAAAATGACCATAATCGGTACTGGTTAAACCGGGCACTAAAAGGTCAGCCACTGCGTAGTGAACTCTACGGACTAGATGGCAGCGCACAGCAAAAGATTCCCTATACAGTGACTGAATCCCGTCCACAAGTGCGCCAATTACAAGATGACACTACCGCTTCCCCGGTGCTCTGGACCTCAGTCGTGGAAAGCCGCAGTTATCACTATGAACGTATTATCGGTGATCCTCAGTGCAATCAGGATATCACGCTGTCCAGTGACCTATTCGGGCAACCACTGAAACAGGTTTCAGTGCAATATCCCCGCCGCAATCAACCAACAACCAATCCGTATCCCGATACACTACCGGATACGCTATTTACCAGCAGTTATGACGATCAACAACAACTATTGCGATTAACCTGCCAGCAATCCAGTTGGCATCATCTAATCGGTAATGAGCTCCGAGTGTTGGGATTACCGAATGGTACACGCAGTGATGCCTTTACTTACGATGCCAAACAGGTGCCTGTTGACGGTTTAAATCTGGAAGCCCTATGTGCTGAAAATAGTCTGATTGCCGATGACAAACCACGCGAATACCTCAATCAGCAACGAACGTTCTATACCGATGGGAAAACCCAAGCGCCATTGGAAATACCGACACGACAAGCTTTAATCGCCTTTACCGAAACGGCGGTATTAACAGAATCCCTGTTATCCGCATTTGATGGCGGTATCACGCCAGATGAATTACCCGACATTCTGACACAAGCAGGATATCAACAAGAGCCTTATCTGTTCCCACGTACCGGCGAAAACAAAGTCTGGGTAGCACGTAAAGGCTATACCGATTACGGAACTGAGGCACAATTTTGGCGTCCTGCCGCACAACGTAACACCCTGCTAACCGGGAAAACGACGCTGCAATGGGATACCTACTACTGTGTCATCACTCAAACCCAAGACGCGGCTGGTTTGACTGTCTTAGCCAATTATGACTGGCGTTTTCTCACACCTGTGCAACTGACTGATATCAATAATAATGTGCATCTCATAATCTTGGATGCACTAGGACGCCCTGTCACGCAACGCTTCTGGGGAATCGAAAATGGTGTGAAAACAGGTTACTCTTCACCGGAAGAAAAGCCGTTCTCTCCACCAATCGATATCAATACTGCCATTGCTCTAACCGGACCACTCCCTGTCGCCCAGTGTCTGGTCTATGCACCGGACAGTTGGATGCCAGCATTCAGTCAGGAAACCTTCAACACATTAACGCAGGAAGAACGGAAGACGCTGCGTGATTTACGGATTATCACGGAAGATTGGCGTATTTGTGCACTGGCTCGCCGCCGTTGGTTGCAAACTCAACAGGCCAGCACACCATTGGTTAAGCTGCTAACCAACAGCATCGGTTTACCTCCCCATAACCTTACGCTGACCACGGACCGTTATGACCGCGATTCTGAACAGCAAATTCGTCAACAAGTCGCATTCAGTGATGGTTTTGGCCGTTTGCTGCAAGCGTCTGTACGGCATGAGGCAGGCGAAGCTTGGCAACGTAACCAAGATGGTTCTCTGGTGACAAAAATGGAAGATACCAAAACGCGCTGGGCGGTCACGGGACGCACTGAATATGACAATAAGGGACAGACGATACGAACTTATCAGCCCTATTTCCTCAACGACTGGCGATATGTGAGTGATGACAGCGCCAGAAAAGGGGCCTATGCCGATACGCATATTTATGATCCGATTGGGCGGGAAATCCGGGTTATTACCGCAAAAGGCTGGCTGCGACAGAACCAATATTTCCCGTGGTTTACTGTGAGTGAGGATGAAAATGATACGGCCGCCGACGTGATTATGTAATTGAACCCATATTCGCTCGTTTAATGTTAACGAGCGAATATAAACTACATTGTGAGTTCTAAATAGAGGAACAGGATATTTTGTTACCTTTGATTTCATAAGTAATAAAATCCAATTCCTGTAAAAATCTATCATCGGGAGCATAGAGAACTATGTGACCGGGGTGGGTGAGTGCAGCCGACAAAGAAGCAACTTGAAAGATGACGGGTATATATCATTAGCATGAGTATCTATAATCATATCAAACTTACTATGCCCCACCAGCCAAATGAATTTCTACAACATGACCTAATGGTAGTTTTAGCAAAAATTCTTCTGGGTCATAATTATGATTTATTGAATTAATATATAAGTTATTAATATCCAACAACATACCACAATCACTACCTTTTATTATTCTATTTATAAATTCAATTTCTGACAAATCAGAAAAAGACATTTCATAATAATAAGCAATATTTTCAATAATAAATCTATCACTAAATTGTGATTTTATTTTCTTTATTTTTTCTATTATTTTACATGCATTTTCAATTGAGAATTGTATTGGCATTAAATGCCCAATCTCAATATCTACGTGCCGTGTCGCTGATAAATGATCACTATACCATTTGGGGTTTTTATCATTAACAACCTGCTTTAATTTATTTATATATTCACTATCCAAACTCTCCTCGCTTCCCAATGACATATCAATACCATGAAATATAATTGGAACCTCGTTACAGCATTTTTCTAAATAAATATCTTCCTTATCCCAAAAAAATTTTCAGAATGTACTTCAAGAACATCAATATGTTGAATATTTTTATAAATTTCTTTCGAAAAAGATGACTTATAGTTAACACCAATACCAAGCTTTTCATATTTACTCATTGAGAATATCCTTAGCACTAAGAAAGATTAAACCATTTGAATTTAGCATTTTAAGAGAAGATATGAAGGTATCCTTGTCGATATCATAACATTCATTCACTTCATTAAATATATTACTAGCTAATATTACATTCTTACACGACAAGATAATATGACAGATAACATCACCCATCATACATGAGATAATTTCTCGGGATTTGTTTTTCTTATAAAACATAATATTACTTTCTCTTTCCATTAAATTTTCTTTCAAAATACTAGGAGATTCCCCCTTATGAAGAAGATCTAAATAAGATTCTAAAATAGTGCTACATCTTATACCACTCATAATTACATATATAACAATGGGTTGAAGAAGGTCATGTGTAGCAGAATTATGAAACGTTATTTAGTAATACACTAATGTTTTTAGTAAATTTTTTCACTCTCACTGTTGGATGAGAAATAATAAACACTTTTTCCAGCGGAGCTATGTCAATATTTGGTGTATAATCTATCCAATTATCATTCATATTTTGAAGATCAATTATAAGGCTGTTCTTTTCTTTCTCATATAATGCAATTAGTTTTAGTACATCATCTCCAGTTGAGTCGATTATGAAACTACAAAAAACCTTAGATTCGATAACAAGATTCCTTTTAACTTCATTATTAAAAGGAAGGCTATTTAAATATTTTTCAAATTCGAACTCAAACTTCTCTTCACCTAAATATTTATATACATTGGTAAGTGCTGCTTTCAAACCATCCATTCTCTTTATTTTTTGCAAAATCGACGAACTAACAAATCTTCCTCCATTTTTTTAAAAAAATTAATTAATACTTCTCTGCTCTCCGTAGCTATATAATATTTATCCATAAATTTATTTAGATTTTCATACATTTTTATCGAATATTTTGGATTTGATATTAACTTTGATAAATATATGTTTATTTCTCTTTGGTTCATCATTATATACCTTCCCCCCTAAATCCAATCAGAGGGGATTTAGTTTAGTTGTTATGGACAATCAACACTATTACAAAGAACTTCAACTGATGGCTCAGATTCTTCAATAAATTCAATTTCCATTTTAACTCCTCAATTGCTAATTACAGAATTGTTTTAAAAATATTAATTTATAATTAATATTTGAGATTGCTGACAAACTACAGGCCGGAAGCGTAAAATTGGCACTGGGAACCAGCATCTACGATCCGACAGACCCGATGGGGAAAATGTTCTTCAACATACTGGCTACCTTTGCCGAATTTGAGGGGGATCTGATACGCCTGCGCACCCGGGAAGGTATGGCTATCGCCAGGGCGAAAGGGAAACAACGAGGAAAGCAGCCAAAACTTTCTGATAAACAACAAAAAGAGCTGTACCGGATGCATGAAACCGGGCAATACTCAATCAGTGACCTTGCTGAATTAATTGATGATATGCCAGAGGAGATGTTGATAACGTTACACAACCTGGTTGTGAATCGCCCCAAATTATTTCACTTTTGATAAATATGATTATCATCACATCTTTATCAATTTGATGTGGAAGCAGAAAAATATCGCTGCTAGTTTTAGTATACCCAATACATGATTGGATATACTAAAATATCATATATGAGATAATACACTATGGATATTCAAGAACTGATCAGCTCAGTAAAAGAAATCGAAATTGAAGCAACAGAAATCCAGGTTAACAAAATGGAAAGTGAAGAAGTGTCCGTTCTTGGACCAATGAATATGCTTGCTTTTGACGCATAAAAATCAAGCACCCAGATATTGGGTGCTTTATATTTCTCTGGAGCCTATATGCTGAGTATCCTTGGTAAACAAGAGCTAGTGAAAAATGTCTATCTTTTATCCCGGCAATTCCTCAATGGGCAACAGGTTACAAATACTGATGACCTCAGACCATTTTATCTCAAATTTATTCAGAAACACCAACCCTATCAACCTGTTAACGTGGGTGAGGATATCATTGTTGTAGATGATGAAAAAATAAATGCGTTAAAAAATGCCTATCAACCGGGGGAACTCGATGATCTGAATCAGTTAAAGATGATCGGCGGCAGGCATAGTGCTGAGAGATACCGCGAGCTTTCTGAACTCGTCAGAAAAGGATATATCCAGCTCTCCAGTAGCAATGCTGATATTAAGCTAATATTCGATCTGGTCATCCACACCATTTTCTTCAGACAATCAACCAATGAACTCAGTGCCTCATCATTTGGTGGTTCATCTTCAACGGCAATAGGCAGTATCTGGATTAGCGGTCATGGAAATTTGACATCCCATGATGTCGCAGAGTTTCTGTTGCATGAACTGACGCACCATTTACTCTTTATTGATGAGCGGTGTCATGAACAGTTTAACTATCAGGAAATCATTAAACCTGAAAATTATTCAATGTCGGCGCTGCTTGGGAAAAGAAGGCCTCTGGATAAAGTAGTGCACAGCATCCTAGTCTCCCATGAAATTCTTAATGCGCGCAGAAACTATCTTGAGTCAGATATGGTCACGATTCATCCCGCGACTGATGTGTTAAAAAGGAACACAATAAACTCTATTGCAGAAACATTAGCAATGAAGAATCTGGATAACCTAGTGACCAAAAGAACCAGAGATTTTTTATTAAAAGCTCAGAACAACCTTAACTGACGGGGTATAACATGTTAGATTCAATTAAGATCTTGGCACAAAATATTGATACCCGATGGCGCGAGGATGACTATAGTTGTTACACCTTCGCCGACATCGCTAAATTAGAGCTAGACAAGATTGATTTAACCTCTCTCTTTTCTTTCACAGGTCTAATCGGCATTCTGGACAATAGCTCAATGTCTAAAATACAGATAGCCTCTGAATTTTCTGAGCTACATCTGAAACTTTTCGATAATTCCCGCTTTTACATTGAGGTGCTTAACTGGTGGGATAACGATACCTCAATTCATGATCATGGATTTGCCGGAGTTCTGCTTCAGCTTGAAGGAAGCTCTTTGAATGCAATATATTCATTTGATGAAACTGACGAGGTTAGCCACAACCTGAGTTTAGGAGACATCAAACTCTCTGAGGCTTATATCAGTAAAAAAGGAGACTGCCGGGTCATCCCCTATGGCAGAAAGGAAAAACATGCTGTTCTTCACCTGGAAAAACCGACAACCAGCCTGATTGTCAGAACCCACCCAGTCATGGAGTTGTCGCCGCAGCTCAACTACTTCCCACCGGGATTGAGGGTCAATCACTCCGCGACTGATATTCTGTTCAATAAGAAAATAAAATATTTCAGACTATTAAACATGATTGATGCCGCAGAGTGCAGAACACAAATGTTGCATGAATTAAAACAGCTGTCATTAACCGAGCAGTTCTGGTTCATCCTTAAACTGTCAAAAATAATTTATCATCCAGCCAATATAGACTTACTCAATGAATATGTTAACTCCGCAACTTCTGAGGAAGAAAAGGAACGAAAAATAAAAGTGGTATCCGCAGTAACATTACGCAAGACATCTCAATTTTTTATTGATGAAATCAAACCGCTGTTTGATGACAACAAGCAACGACTGCTGCTGTCCTGCCTTGCCGCCTCTTATAATCAGGAAGACAGAACAAAAATTTTGCAAAAAGTGGAAATTACAAAATTTGAAGATGTACTCAAGGATATCATAGACAAACTGCCATCGCACCTTAGGCCAGCAATGATACATGCGCTAAAATTAACAGGAACAATAATTCAAAAAACATGAACAACATTATCTTCAACAAGTTTTTTATAGCCAGCGTCGGGTTCATCTGCCTTCAACAAATGCTTGTGGGGTTGTCGACATATTTCATTGGGATGGCAGGGGAAAACATTAACCTAAGCCCCTCCGTGGCTCTTTTTTATACCGGAATGTTCTTCCTTTCTATTTTTATTGCTTATATTTTGGGTTCATCATCTTTGTTTTATCGTGTGAAACTATCTAACTCATTATGGCAAAACTATTATTTATCAACATTAGAGGAAGTCTCACACAATCATTCACACGCAACAGACGAGAACAAAAAGATGACTCAACTCTGGCTCAGTGGTGAAGCACTCAGTACTTTTGATGAGGTAGGCTTTGAGTTCGTTGAGATTCTCGCCATATATTTTAACGTTATCTTCACCACTATCGCGTTATTTATCATTCTAGGTGTGGAGTTGGCTGGAGTCATTGTGTTTTGCATGTTACTTACAGTCATACTCTTGTATCTGGCAAAAGGAAAAATCGGGAAAATTGCCGGTAACATGCAAAGCGATAAAATAACGACATTGCATTTCATGAGTAAAATATGGGATAGCATGTTTTATGGTGACCGGGAGCGGCTGGCTTCAGCACAGGCATCAACCCGGGAGAAAGCCACTATTTATTTCAAACGAAAAGAGTCATACAAACTGCTGGAGCAGATAATTTCCTGCACTCCCATTCTCATTTCCATCCCGTTGCTGGTAGGATTTTCATATTACCAAGTTTCAGCTAACGAAGTCGCTATCGGCGCGCTGGTTGCCGTACTGCCAAGAAGCCTGCAGCTGTTCCAAAACATTCATGCTGCCAGTATGAGCACAAGCCAGATTTTATTATTGAAAAGCAAAATTACAAAGCTGTACTCCTTTTCTGCAACCCTCAAAGGTTATGATTACCTCTCCAGTATTGATCATACACGATTATCAATTACCAACACGCATGATGGCAAAGAGATAAACGTACAGGATATCTTAGGTAACAGCTTCATTGGTCGTACTTCTAATGGAAGACTATTGATCATGGGGGGGAATGGTGCAGGTAAATCATCGCTCATAAAATATTTGAAGAGTAAACATCCCGATGCTTTATTTTTTGGCCCCGGCATTGATACCAGTGACGACGCATTGTCAGGCTCCACAGGACAAAAACAATTACATCAACTTGAATTATTATCAGGGATGCAGAATCGTGTTATCCTCCTGGATGAGTGGGATGCAAATTTAGACACTCTCAACACAAGCGAAATGGATAAGCGACTCAATGCCCTGTCAATGAATAACTTAATCATCGAAATACGCCACAAGGTTTAGTGAATGAGATGAACGCATCCCAATAATTTGAGAGTGGCGAAAGGTTCAGCAGAAAAGGGGCGGATCCTCGCAGACTTCCGGCATCAGTGGTAAGTATCCGTTGAAAGCGCATTGCGCTAACACTGGTGATATATGACTGAACGGTTACATTTTTGTCATCTGACTAAAAATAGCAGGTCGGAAATTTCGGCGGTTCCAGCGTATAACCCCTGTAAACCATGTCATAGAGAGAGTGGCCTTCATACTCATTCAGCCCGATATTTTTCGCATTCACGACAACATAATTGGCTATCAGAGTGTACAGAGAAATCCCTCGGCCTTTACCCAGATATTTTCTGGAGTAACGGGACTGGATAGTACTGTCCGTTGTAGAAAATTTTTGCCCATCGGCATCAGCCAATATCTTATTCTCAATGAGCTCCCATCACCTGAAGATGGGTAATTGTAGCCTATTGAATTCGAAAACCGTCATGCTTGCAATCATCGCCTTTTTTTGCTCACTTTAAATGATAGTGAAATTGCCGTTATGTATTTAACAGTGAAATACAAATGATTCGTTATTTAAGCACCATCGATATATCAAATCAGCCAACCACTTGTTCTCCCAATAGTTGGCCGATCACACCAGTTAGCTGAAACCTTAATTACCATCAATACAATCTCAAAAATTACCAAAGCGTTTGCATTAATAACATCACGATAAATCACTTTCCTTAACTTATTTAGTGATATAAGGTCTTTTGGCTGTTGCCGTAACTTAAATTATTTTTAAGATTAATACCGCATTAAGGAGTTTAAATATGAGCAGTTATCATTCTGCAATTGACCAAAAAACACCATCGATCAGTGTATTAGATAACAGGAAGCTAAATATACGTACTTTAGAATATCTACGTACTCAAGCTGATGAAAACAGTGATGAATTGATCACACTCCATGAGTTCAATATTCAAGGATTTGAGGTAAAAAGTACCGATCCTCGTAAGAATAAAAATCAGAGCGGCCCGAATTTCATTCGCGTCTTTAATCTTGCAGGTCAGGTTCTACGTGAAGAAGGGGTTGATGCTGGTCGAACTATCATCCTCAACGATGTTGAAGGTCGCCCGGTATTGACTATCAATGCAACTGGTGTCCGCCAAAACTATCACTACGAAGACAACATCCTACCCGGTCGCTTACTTGCTATCATCGAACAGATGCAGGCAAAAGAGAAAACGACCGAGCGCCTTATCTGGGCCGGCAATACGCCGCAAGAAAAAGAGTACAACCTTGCTGGTCAGTGTGTCCGCCATTACGATACCGCTGGACTCACTCAACTCAACAGCCTTTCTCTGGCTGGCGTCGTGCTATCACAATCTCAACAACTGCTCGTCGATGATCAAAATGCCGACTGGACAGGTGAAGATCAAAGCCTCTGGCAGCAAAAACTGAGCAGTGATGTCTATACCACCCAAAATAGCACTGATGCCACCGGGGCTTTACTTATCCAGACCGATGCCAAAGGCAACATCCAGCGTCTGGCCTATGATGTAGCCGGGCAGCTAAAAGGCTGTTGGTTAACACTCAAAGGTCAAGCCGAACAAGTGATTATCAAATCGCTGACCTACTCTGCCGCCGGACAAAAATTACGTGAAGAGCACGGTAACGGGGTTATCACCGAATACAGCTATGAACCAGAAACCCAACGGCTTATTGGTATCACTACCCGCCGTCCGTCAGATACCAAGGTGTTGCAAGACTTACGCTATCAATATGATCCGGTAGGCAATGTGATCAATATCCGTAACGATGCGGAAGCCACCCGCTTTTGGCGCAATCAGAAAGTGGTCCCGGAGAATAGCTATACCTACGATTCCCTGTATCAGCTTATTAGTGCCACCGGACGTGAAATGGCCAATATAGGTCAGCAAAATAATCAACTGCCCTCCCCTGCGCTACCTTCCGACAACAATACCTACACTAACTATACTCGCCGCTACAGTTATGATCACAGCGGTAATCTGACGCAAATTCGACACAGCTCACCGGCTACCCAAAATAACTACACCACCGCTATCACCATCTCGAATCACAGCAATCGCGGCGTTCTCAGTACGCTGACAACAGATCCCAATCAAGTAGATACGTTATTTGATGCCGGTGGTCACCAAACCAGTTTATTACCCGGCCAGACGCTGGTCTGGACATCACGAGGAGAGCTAAAGCAGGTCAACAACGGCCCAGTAAATGAATGGTACCGCTACGGCAGCAATGGAATGAGACAACTGAAAGTGAGTGAACAGCCAACCCAAAATACTACGCAGCAGCGGGTAATCTATTTGCCGGGGCTGGAACTACGCACAACTCAGAACAGCACCACAACAATAGAAGAATTACACGTGATCACACTAGGTGAAGCCGGTCGCGCACAGGTACGGATGTTGCACTGGGAGAGCGGTAAACCAGAAGGTATCAACAACAATCAGCTACGTTACAGCTACGATAATCTGATCGGCTCCAGCCAGCTTGAACTGGACAACCAAGGGCAGATTATTAGTGAGGAAGAGTATTATCCATTTGGCGGCACAGCGATGTGGGCAGCCAATAGCCAAACAGAAGCCAACTATAAAACTATTCGCTATTCAGGCAAAGAACGGGATACCACCGGGCTGTATTATTACGGTTACCGCTATTATCAACCGTGGGCGGGCAGATGGTTAAGCGCGGATCCGGCAGGAACCATTGATGGGCTGAATCTATACCGAATGGTGAGAAATAATCCAGTAAGTTTGCAGGATGAAAATGGATTAGCACCAGAAAGAGGAAAATATACTAAAGAGGTGAATTTCCTTGATGAATTAAAATTTAAATTGGCAGCCAAAAATTCACATGTTGTCAAATGGAACGAGAAAGAAAGTAGTTATACAAAAAATAAATCATTGAAAGTGGTTCGCGTCGGTGATTCCGATCCGTCTGGTTATTTGCTAAGCCATGAAGAGTTACTAAAAGGTATAGAAAAAAGCCAAATTATATATAGCCGGCTCGAAGAAAACAGATCCCTTTCAGAAAAATCAAAAACAAATCTTTCTTTGGGATCTGAAATATCCGGTTATATGGCAAGAACGATAAAAGATACGATATCAGAATATACAGAAGGGCATAGGTATAGAAGTAATCATCCCGATTTCTATGCAGCAACAGATTTCTTTGCTTTAATGGATAAAAGCGAAAAAAATGATTATTCCGGTGAAAGAAAAATTTACGCGGCAATGGAGGTTAAGGTTTATCATGATTTAAAAAATAAACAATCAGAATTACATATCAACTATGCACTGGCTCATCCCTATACGCAATTGAGTAATGAAGAGAGAGCGCTATTGCAAGCAACAGAACCCGCTATTGCAATAGATAGAGAATATAATTTCAAAGGCGTTGGCAAATTCCTGACAATGAAAGCAATTAAAAAATCATTGAAAGGGCAGAAGATCAATAAAATATCAACAGAGGCTATTAATATTCGCTCTGCGGCTATCGCTGAGAATTTAGGAATGCGGAGAGCTTCATAAATTTGGTCACATACCCTATGGATTTCAAGATGCATCGCGACGGCAAGGGAGTGAATCCCCGGGAGCATAGCAAACTATGTGACCGGGGTGAGTGAGTGCAGCCAACAAAGAAGCAACTTGAAAGATAACGGGTATAGAACTTTAAATAGAAACTAACTGTACTAGCTCAGACTAGAGCTAGTACAACTCAGGTGGCTGCTTCCCGCCGTAAAGAGGGTTTACGGCGGTTTTTGCTAACAACTCTGCATACTCGGATTCACTTGCACCCGAATCTTGATGATTTTTGTTCTATCTGACTATGGTTTGTTTAGTCTCACAATTATGGCGTCATTTTGGCACACATGTTGAATTTTGTTAAAAAAAATCTTAAACTAGCCAATGAAGCAAACTTAGCATTTCACTAAACCAATATGTTCCGCTAGCTCCAAATAAATAATGCAAACGAGTAGTGGATATCTATAGTGAACTAAAGAACTAATAACCACAATGCGGTAGGAGTAAGGCTTATGGCCACATTAGCAAATGAAAGAATCACCACAAGGGTGAGTTCAGAGACCAAAGAGCTACTTGAAAGGGCGTTATCACTATCAGGGTATGCAAGTTTGAATAGCTTTATTGCCAATGCTGCTGTAGCAGAGGCAAAAAGACTCATTGAACAAAATATGCGTATTCAATTGTGTCAAGAAGATGCATTGGCATTTGTTCATGCATTGGAAAAACCAATCAAGGTAAACGAACGTTTCCTTTGTGCTGCTCGTAGACATAAAGAAACAATAAAAAATGAAGATAGAACGTCTAGATAAAAACAAACACGATAGAAATAATTTTAACTGTGGTGAACCCGCACTAAACAACTACTTGAAGGCAGTATCGGGACAACATGATAAAAAGGACTTATCAAGAACATTCGTCCTTACAAGTAGTCAAAATGGATCTCAAATAAAGGGATACTATTCCCTAGCACTATGCACGGTAGAGCTAGACGAACTACCAGAGAAAATATCGAAAAAGTACCCTTCTACACTACATTGCGCACTTATTGGTCGCCTAGCTATAAGTAAGTCATTTCAACGCCAAGGGTTTGGTGAAATATTGCTTATAGATGCAATTCGAAAAGCTATAGAGTCGTCAAAATCTATTCCTACCCCGATGATTATCGTCGATGCGAAGAACGACATAGCCAAAAAGCTGTATATGAACGTAGGGTTTGAGGAGTTTCCTCAGACAAAGAGCAAACTGTTCATGTCTATGGCTGTTGCAATGGAAATGATAAAAAGAGTAGATGCGATGTAACATATCATTTACCGAATGCGGCTAACGTTCCCTCTGAATAAACATTCAGAGGGAACGCTTTCACTAATTACAATACATCAATCGCGTTCAATTCTTTGAAAGCCTGTTCCAAGCGGGCAGCCATAGAAACCTGACCGGCACGCAGCCATACCCGTGGATCGTAGAATTTTTTATTAGGTTTATCCGCGCCTTCTGGATTGCCTAACTGGCCTTGCAGATAGCCTTCGTTCTTTTGGTAGTAGTTGAGAATACCTTCCCAAGTCGCCCATTGGGTGTCAGTATCGATATTCATTTTAACAACACCGTAACTAACCGCTTCTTTGATCTCTTCCGCCGTAGAACCGGAACCACCGTGGAAAACAAAATCCAAACTGTTATGCGGTAGATTGAATTTCTCAGACACATAGTCTTGAGAGTTACGCAAAATTTTTGGTGTCAGTTTAACGTTACCCGGCTTATAAACACCGTGAACGTTACCGAAAGAAGCCGCAATAGTGAAACGTGGGCTGATAGCATTCAGTTTCTCATAAGCATAAGCAACATCTTCCGGTTGAGTGTACAGAGCAGAGCTATCCATATGGCTGTTATCAACCCCATCTTCTTCCCCACCAGTACAACCCAACTCGATTTCCAGCGTCATATCGATTTTTGCCATACGAGCCAGATAATGGCTGCAAATCTCAATATTCTCTTCCAGAGATTCTTCTGACAGATCGATCATGTGAGAAGAGAATAAGGGTTTACCCGTCGCTGCGTAATGCTTTTCTCCCGCCTCTAACAGGCCATCAATCCACGGCAGCAATTTACGCGCGCAGTGGTCAGTATGCAGGATCACAGGAACACCATAATGTTCAGCCATCTGATGAACATGGTGAGCACCAGAAATTGAACCCAGAATAGCCGCTTGTTGACCTTCAGCTTTCAAACCTTTACCGGCAATAAAAGCAGCACCGCCGTTAGAGAACTGAATGATCACAGGAGAACGAACTTTGGCAGCGGCTTCCAACACGGCATTGATTGAATCAGTACCTACACAGTTGACCGCCGGTAAAGCAAAGCTGTTTTCTTTGGCTATAGCGAACACTTTTTGAACATCATCACCAGTGATGACACCCGGTTTTACGAAATCAAAAATTTTAGACATGTTACGTGGGTCCTGTTTAGAGCGGGCAGCCAGCCAATCAGCCGCTACCCGTCATGACTTAATTACTGTTTTGCACGTTCTTCCAACATCACAACCGCAGGCAGTTTTTTCCCTTCCACAAACTCAAGGAAAGCACCACCACCCGTAGAGATATAAGAAATTTTGTCAGCAATACCGAACAAGTCGATCGCTGCCAGCGTATCGCCGCCACCGGCGATAGAGAAAGCATCACTATCAGCAATGGCGCGCGCGACAATTTCAGTTCCTTGACGGAAATTAGGGAATTCAAATACACCAACCGGGCCATTCCATAGAATCGTTTTGGCGTTTTTCAGAATATCCGCCAGCCGTTGAGCAGATTCATCCCCCAAATCGAGGATCTGCTCATCATCTTTAATATCGCGGGTAGATTTCAAGGTTGCTTCGGCTGTTTCAGAGAATTCTGTTGCCACACGAACATCGGTTGGCACCGGAATATCACAGCTTATCAGCAATTTCTTCGCTTCCGGGAGCAAGTCGTCTTCATAGAGAGAACGACCGACATTGTGGCCTTCCGCGGCAACAAAGGTATTTGCGATACCACCACCGACAATCAGTTGGTCAGCAATTTTAGACAGCGTATCCAGAACGGTCAGCTTGGTTGAAACTTTAGAACCGCCAACAATAGCCACCATTGGACGGGCTGGATTATCTAACGCTTTACCTAATGCCTCTAACTCTGCGGACAACAAAGGACCGGCACAGGCCACAGGAGCAAACTTAGCCACACCGTGAGTAGAAGCTTGTGCACGATGAGCCGTACCGAATGCATCCATGACATAAATATCACACAGAGAAGCATATTTTTTAGCCAAGGTTTCGTCGTCTTTCTTCTCACCTTTATTAAAGCGAACGTTCTCCAGCACAACCAGTTCACCTTCCGCAACATCCACGCCTTCCAGATACTCTTTTTCCAGTCGAACGGGGGAAGATAATTTCTCTTCTAGATAGTCTACTACTGGTTTCAGCGAGAATTCTTCACTGGATTCGCCTTCAGTAGGGCGGCCAAGGTGAGAAGTGATCATGACTTTGGCACCCTGTTTTAATGCTGCCTCAATGGTCGGTAAGGAAGCACGGATACGCGCATCAGAGGTGACTTTGCCATCTTTTACCGGAACGTTCAGGTCAGCGCGGATCAAAACACGCTTACCCGCCAGATCTAAATCGGTCATCTTAATTACAGACATGGTGAATCCTCTCATTGATTCTCTAAATTATTTAATCTTGCGCCGTGTGCGGATCTATATATGGACCGTCGATCAACAACAGATCATTTGAAACCCATAGCAGCCATTGCTAACGTTGTATCCAACATTCGATTAGCAAATCCCCACTCATTATCACACCAGACTAATGTCTTAATCAGATGTTGCCCACTGACTCGCGTTTGTGTGCCATCAACAATCGCGCTGTGGGGATCGTGGTTAAAATCCGTTGAGACTAACGGCAATTCGGTATAGTCAACTATACCACGAAATGAAGTAGCTGCTGATTTTTGCATTAATTCGTTGATTTTATTAACAGTTACTGAAGATTTTACCGTAACACTCAAATCGATAGCTGTAACGTTAATCGTTGGTACACGCACGGAGATAGCTTCAAAACGGTCACAGAACTTTGGAAAAATCCGAGTTATCCCTGCGGCCAGCTTAGTATCCACCGGAATGATAGACTGACTAGCCGCCCGAGTACGCCGTAAATCTTTGTGATAAGCATCAATCACCGGTTGGTCATTCATCGAGGCATGAATGGTTGTCACTGTACCCGATTCAATCTCAAATTCATCATCCAATAATTTAATGATGGGAATAATGCAATTAGTGGTACAGGAAGCATTGGACACAATGCGATCCTCTGCTGTCAGTAAGTGCTGATTCACACCATAAACCACCGTCGCATCTAAATCATGGCCCCCCGGATGAGCAAACAGCACTTTTTTGGCACCACTGGCAAGATGTGCCTGACCATCGGCTCTGCTACCATAAATCCCACTGCAATCAAGAACAATATCAATTCCCAGTTCTTGCCAAGACAACGTCGATATATCGGGTTGATGAAACAAACGAATATTATCATCACCAACCTGCAACACATCATTATTCAGACGCACATCCCAGGCAAAACGGCCGTGACTAGAGTCATATTTCAGCAAGTGAGCAATTCCTTCGGCATCTGCCAGCTCATTAACAGCAATAACCGCAATTTCAGCCCGACGCCCAGACTCATAAAGAGCACGTAAAATACTGCGCCCTATTCTGCCGAAACCGTTTATTGCCACCTTAATTGTCATGTTACTCCCTGAATATAGTTATTACCACGCAACCGCTTAGAATAACCGACTCAATCACTGATGTACTGACTGCTTATCACAAAATTGCCAAAACTGCGCGCAGAAAACCGCGTCAGACAATAAAATGAAACGATTCAGCTATAAATAATGAGATTACGGGAAAAGGGGATTGATAGCAATAGTCATTAATCGCAATGGCAAAAAGTGATCAACCTGCGAAGTGAAGGTACCGAAATTAATTGTTAGCAGAAAGAAACAATCCCACCGTTATTTACTCACAACTGCGACATTGATCATCAATATCACTTGTTGGAATATTGACATTCAATCTCAACAAGTGGAAACTGGTTGTCGTTTTTTGATGTACTTAAGGAAAAGGAAGTAAATCGTGTCAACCGAGAAAACTTCGGCGTTTGAGGTATTCACTGAGATCACATTGGCGGTATTTCGGCTCAACGCCTTACTGCTCTCTAAAGGGGATCAGCTCGTTGCCCCATTGGGAATCACGAGTGCGAGATGGCAAGTACTTGGTGCGATTGCGCACGCATCACGTCCACTTACCGCGCCTCAGATTGCCGCCGCAATGGGTATCACACGCCAAGGAGTGCAAAAGCAATTGAATCTCGGGCTGAATTCAGGGATGGTGAAAACCATCACCAACCCTCGGCATGAACGCTCACCGCTCTATCAACTGACCGAGCTTGGTTCGCGTACTTTTGATGCAGCGATATCGCTGGAAGCTGAATGGGTCGGATCACTGGTGCAATCCACCGATCCTAACGAGCTAAAAGTGACATTAAACACATTGATCAGCCTGGAGACGAAGCTGGAAGAGTCACCAGTGCCAAAATAGCACTATATAACATAGCACTACATAACATAGCACTACATAACATAGCGCTACGGATTCGTTTGTTAATAACGACAAAGAACGACCGAACAGTTATACCTTATGGATTTCAAGATGCATCGCGGCGGCAAAGGAGTGAATCCCTGGGAGCATAGCAAACTATGTGACCGGGGTGAGTGAGTGCAGCCAACAAAGAGGCAACTTGAAAGATGACGGGTATAAACGAAATACAACGTGGAAACAGCATGAATTAATGGAACACGTTTGTCTCTACGTTGACATGTTGCTGTCAAACACCGCGTAAATCACGCGACTCGCCTCGGCAGGATAGCAATACAAGCATAAATATATAAACACATAATTTTCAGGAGATAAAAATGGTCAAGCTAGAAGAAATGGACACCCACGTAACCCTGCGGGAACAGTTATTTTCGAACACCGATGGCTCCATCGTGCTGGTGAACATATTTCATGTTGATCCCTCAATGGCTGATACCCTAATAGAAACCTGGAAGGAAGATGCAGAATATTTCCGGTCTAAAGTAGGTCTGATTTCCGCACAATTACATCGCGGAATCGCTGGCAGTGGCACATTCATGAACTATGCCATTTGGGAGAGTCTGGAGCGTTTCCGCGCCGCATTCACGGACCCTGAATTCAAGGAGAAACTCGCCAAGTATCCTGATGGGATTGTCGGTTCGCCTCACGTATTCCAAAAAGTCGCCGTCCCTGGAATTTGCGTGGCATAAGCCGAGGAAAACTGCCACGATCCCTCTTCGATAACGATATCGTGCAGAAAAAGAGCGCACCTGTTCAACATTTACCTCAGGTGCGCTCATTTATGAAGTGACTAATTATTTCAGCAGAGCTTTAGCCTTAGCGACCACATTCTCTACAGTGAAACCAAACGCTTTAAACAGTTGATCAGCAGGCGCTGATTCACCAAATGTATTCATACCAACGATAGCGCCATTCATACCGACATATTTAAACCAGTAATCGGCGATACCCGCTTCGATTGCAACACGTGCCGAAACCGCAGCAGGCAGAACCGCTTCTCGGTATGCAGCATCCTGCTTATCAAAAGCATCAGTAGACGGCATGGAGACTACCCGCACCTGACGCCCTTCCTCAGTCAATTGGTTGTAAGCCTCCACCGCCAATTCAATCTCTGAACCGGTTGCGATCAAAATCAGTTCTGGCTGCCCCTGACAATCTTTCAGGATATAAGCCCCTTTCTCAATATTAGCCAACTGCTCAGCAGTACGTTCTTGCTGTGCCAGATTCTGACGAGAGAAAATAAGTGCTGATGGACCTGCTTTACGATCAATAGCGTATTTCCACGCCACCGCAGATTCAACCTGGTCACATGGGCGCCATGTGCTCAAATTTGGCGTCACACGCAAACTGGCAAGCTGTTCTACTGGCTGGTGAGTCGGACCATCTTCACCCAAGCCAATTGAATCATGGGTATAAACAAAGATGCTGCGAATTTTCATCAATGCCGCCATACGCACTGCGTTACGGGCATATTCAACGAACATCAGGAAGGTTGCACCATAAGGCACAAAACCACCATGCAGAGCGATACCGTTCATAATGGCTGACATGCCAAACTCACGAACGCCGTAATGGATATAGTTACCTGCTTGATCTTCGTTCAATGGCTTAGAACCTGACCACATCGTGAGGTTACTTGGTGCCAAATCAGCAGATCCCCCCATAAATTCAGGCAACACCTTACCAAAAGCTTCCAAGGCATTCTGGGATGCTTTACGGCTGGCAATATTGGCGGGATTTTTTTGCAACTGCTCGATAAATGCTTTTGATTCAGCTTCCCAGTTTGCCGGTAACTCGCCACCGGTACGACGTTTGAATTCAGCCGCTAATTCAGGATACGCTTTTTCATAAGCAGCGAATTTTTCATTCCAAGCGGCTTGTTTCGCATTGCCAGCTTCTTTTGCATCCCACTCAGAATAGATTTCCGCTGGAATTTCAAATGCCGGATAGTTCCAACCGAGTGCTTCACGAGTCGCCGCAATTTCCGCATCACCCAATGGCGCACCATGAGAATCATGGGTCCCCGCTTTGGTTGGCGCACCAAAACCGATAATCGTTTTGCACATTAGCAGAGAAGGTTTATCAGTAACTTTACGGGCTTCTTCGATAGCAGCGTTAACTGAATCTGCATTATGACCTTCAACACCGCGAATCACATGCCAGCCATAAGCCTCAAAACGGCTTGCCGTATCATCCGTAAACCAACCTTCAACATGACCATCAATGGAAATGCCATTGTCATCATAGAAAGCAACCAACTTGCCTAGCTTTAGCGTGCCCGCCAGAGAGCAAACTTCATGAGAAATGCCCTCCATCATGCAACCATCACCCATAAAGACATAAGTATTATGGTCAACGATCTCATGACCAGAGCGGTTAAATTGCGCGGCCAGAGTGCGTTCAGCAATTGCAAAACCGACTGCATTGGCAATCCCCTGCCCTAAAGGACCTGTCGTAGTTTCTACGCCTGAAGTATAGCCATACTCAGGATGGCCAGGGGTTTTAGAGTGTAACTGACGGAAATTTTTCAGATCATCGACTGAAACATCATAACCGGTGAGATGCAACAGGCTATAAATCAGCATAGAACCATGACCGTTAGACAATACAAAACGATCACGATCGGCCCAATGTGGATCAGTTGGGTTATGATTCAAATAATCACGCCATAAAACTTCAGCGATATCAGCCATTCCCATAGGCGCACCAGGGTGCCCTGATTTTGCTTTCTGCACAGCATCCATGCTCAGGAAGCGAATAGCATTAGCAAGGGTTTTACGAGTGGTCATTTTCTACTCCAAGTGGGATAAAAACGTTTAGGGGAATAATTTTCTCAGCACAGCGTACAAACCGCAATCTTTAAAGCCAAATATCAGGAAACTATCTTGATTTCATCTGAACGGCAATTCTTTGATTTGCCTTACTGCTCTACAATGAATTTCAGCATCATCAAAGTAATAAACAAACTCATTGTGCATATAAAGGGGTAAATTAATTAAACACAGCTATTGGTTGCAAATCAAGAGATACAATAACCAATTAAGAGGCGACACATTCTTGATTTATGGCAATTTTCAACGACTAAATTAACTGTTTATATTGTTCCAAATCAAAAACTAATATTATTTTAATATCAAAAATCAAATAAATAATTTAAAATAAAATAATACTTATAGTTATATTTTCTTATATAATGGTATTTTTACCTAAAATAATAAGTAATTTAATTAACAGATATAGATAAAATAAAAAAAATATTATTTTTTTGGCGAATTAATTATTGCAATCTATTATATGATCAGGTTATTTTAAATAGAACACATAAAATAGACATACAGATGATTACTTAATTAACAGCCAGGGTACTTTCATGTCAAATATCAAAAAAAGACCAAATAATATCACTCCGCAATTAATTTACATGTGGGAAAAAAGTCATGAGCCGTGGGGCGTTAAAGATCGCCAATCAAAATTTATATACGCAAATCCTGCTTTCTACCAACTGCTCAATTTGCCTGAAGATTTCGATATTGCAGGGCTTGCAACGGACGAATTACCTTCACCTATTGCAGAATATACAGAAGAATATTGTCGTCAGGATCAAAAAGTGATGCAAACCATGAAAACAGTCACTTCACTTGAGACGCACATTTTTGGGGGAAATAAAGTCAAGCAAACCTATCGCTGTAGTAAATACCCACTTTGTGATGAAAATGGGAACTGCATCGGCATCACGTTTCATATGTCCAAAGCCCAAAACTTTTCGACTGCTTACTATCATGAAAAATCACCTCCAGCGACTTTAGAATTTACACCGCCTAACGACATACTAACCCAAACTGAATGGGAAGTTCTTTTTCTAGCCCTTCGCTCACCGGATGAAGAGAGTATCAGCGAAGAATTAATGATAAGCACAGAAGATGCCATTAATCATATACAGTCAATTTATCAAAAATTTAATCTACCGCTGCATATAAAATTAGAAGATTTCTGCAAAGAAAATAAATTTGACCTATATATTCCAGAAAGATTCGTCACTATTGGCAGCCAAGAGTTGTAAGTTTCTATTAATTCAAATCTATAGGATATATACCCTATGGATTTCAAGATGCATCGCGACGGCAAGGGAGTGAATCCCCGGGAGCATAGCAAACTATGTGACTGGGGTGAGCAAGTGCAGCCAACAAAGAGGCAACTTGAAGGATGACGGGTATATATAGAATAGAATTTCTGGGTCGTGGTTTAAAAAAATAAGGAATTTTACTGCATTTATTATGTGAATACAAAACCATTAATAAATTATATAAAAAACGGCGTAAAAATATTCATCATAAATTATTATTTATTTAAGTTATTAAACTAAAAATATTTTTCAAATAAAATAATAATACTCTTTACATTCAAAAAAAACACCTTCAATATATAGGTTATATTTTTCCATAAAACAATCGATGCCATTATTCAGTATTCTCTCCGATAGCCAATTCAATTAACATTCATTGATAATCTGCACCTAATTACTACCAAACAGCAAGACATTGATAATTTATCTATTATCAATGTTTTTCTTACAATTAAAATTTGGGGATTATTTATGGATATTCAAGACTGGCATCCGGCAGATATTATTGCAGCACTGAGAAAACAAGGAACAAATCTTTCAGCCGTTTCCCGCAAAGCTGGATTAGCATCATCGACATTGAGTAATGCATTACATCGCCCGTGGCCAAAGGGAGAAGCATTAATTGCCACTGAATTGGGTTTACATCCATCAGATATTTGGCCATCACGCTATAAGCCTGGCAAAGAAAATAAATTCCTAATAAGAATTGCAGAAACAAGTACTATAGAAAGCTGGTAGCGTCTCTATGTCTTATTTCAATGCAATTTCATCATTGTCTATTATCGAGAGATTACTGAATGATATATACCCTATGGATTTCAAGATGCATCGCGACGGCAAGGGAGCGAATCCCCGGGAGCATAGATAACGATGTGACTGGGGTGAGTGAGTGCAGCCAACAAAGAGGCAACTTGAAAGATGACGGGTATAAGTACAAATGAAAAAGCCCCGGGCAACTACCCAGGGCTTCGGAATCTTTGGCGGTGCGGACGGGACTCGAACCCGCGACCCCCGGCGTGACAGGCCGGTATTCTAACCGACTGAACTACCGCACCGCGCAGTGTTCTGGTTAAGAACGAGGTGAATATTACGAATCCAAGATCATTCCGTCAATATTTTTTATAACAAAGTGGCGCACCAGATCAATTTTTCACCCAAAAAGGTAATTTATCGGCAATTTTATATTAACTTTGTCCAAGATTCATACGCCATAAACAGCTCCCGCCTTTCTTCTCCACTAAATCCAACCTGGATTCATGTGCAGCGAGCTCTTCATCCGTTGCATAAATAACTTTTAATGCTATTTGAGGCCGGGTAATACGCTGTATTTCAGAAACATTCGCACCGCTAGCAATCTCTCCTTCCATTGAAAAGGCAAGAGAAGTCTGCCCGCCTGTCATTATCAAATAGACATCAGACAATATCTCAGCATCGAGTAACGCCCCGTGTAAGGTTCGTTTAGAATTGTCTATATCATAACGATCACATAACGCATCAAGGTTATTCCTTTTCCCCGGAAATAGCCCTCTTGCAAGTTGTAAGCTATCAGTAATCTTGCAGAAATCCGCAGTTGGCGGAATATCACGATCCAGCTTGCCAAACTCATAATCGATAAAGCCAATATCGAAGGGAGCGTTATGGATAATCAATTCAGCGCCGCGAATAAATTCAATAAACTCATCCGCAATGTCAGCAAACAGCGGTTTATCCTGCAAAAATTCATCGCTGATCCCATGCACTTCAAATGCTTCAGGGTCGACCAATCTATCCGGCTGAATATAGACATGAAAATGGCGACCGGTTAAACGACGGTTAATAACCTCCACAGCCCCAATTTCAATAATCTTGTGCCCTTCATAGTGAACACCTAATTTATTCATACCGGTAGTTTCGGTATCAAGAACAACTTGTCGTGTAATTGCCGTGCTCATAATGCCTTTTTATGTCAAACTTAGGGTTTTGAATTGAATAAGAAGAGTCTACCAGATATGGGCAAGCAGGTAGAAATTTTCACCGATGGATCTTGTCTCGGCAATCCGGGGCCTGGAGGCTACGGTGTGTTATTACGTTATCAACAACACGAAAAAACCCTTAGCGAAGGTTTTTATCATACAACAAACAACAGAATGGAGCTCATGGCGGCAATTATTGGCCTGGAGACACTGACTCGCCCTTGCAAAATTGTCTTAACCACCGACAGCCAGTATGTGCGTCAAGGCATTACACAATGGATCCATAACTGGAAAAAACGTGGCTGGCGTAAAGCAGATAAATCGCCTGTCAGCAATGTCGATTTATGGCAGCGTCTCGATCAAGCCATTAGCCACCATGACATTGATTGGCAATGGGTCAAAGGCCACGCCGGACATGATGAAAATGAGCGTTGTGATGAACTGGCCCGTGCCGCAGCAAACTTGCCAACAGAAACCGACACGGGATACCTTGAAAATAGAGATTAATTACGCTTTCGGTAACACTTTGTTACGCCAACGGCATTACCCAATTTAGGTTTTAATCGCGCCACTTTTCTCTGGTTTAGTGTTAATGGCAGTGTACGCTTGCGAGCAATAATCAGACTGACACAGCCTAATACAGACAAGTGCCGATTAGAAAAACCTGTTTCATTTCGCCAAGGCAATACTTGAAAGCTGTCACGATACACCACTTCATAATTAAGCAAGCTCAACCAATCAAGTTGGCGCATCATGGAAAACATCCGGCTGCAATAGGGTTGATGACGCCATAATCCCGGTACTAATTTCCCCAAACCAAGCAGACTCAATGAATTAAAACCACTGATAATAAGCCAGCCATCATCAATCATCACCCGGTCAACTTCCCGTAAAAGACGGTGGGGATCAGCGCTGTAAGCCAGCATATGACTCAGTAAACAAGCATCAACGGACTTTTCTTCAAACGGCAGATGGTAAGGATCGCTAATCACCTGCATATTCTTGCCTTCCTTACCAACATTAATCTGATTAAAAATCGGACAGACATTACTGTCAATTTCGGCACTCAAATTACCGACTTTCAACAGGTGGAAACCAAATATTTTCGGCCACCAGGGTTGTAATTGGCGCTCCAAAGCGGCACGGTAATACTCCCCCCAAGGTAAATCAGCCCAAGAAGCCGGGGGATTTATATTCTGTATTGTATGTGCAGATTTCATGGCTTCTTCCTTAATAACCCGCTGTTAATAAGAGGTATACAATGGAGCTTATCAGCATTCCTGCCCTTTCGGATAATTACATTTGGTTACTTTGTGACGAAAATAGACATGTTGTCATCGTTGATCCGGCAGAATCACAACCTGTTCTTGATACCTTGGAATCTCGTGGTTGGATACCCGATGCAATTTTACTTACCCATCATCATCACGATCATGTTGGTGGCGTCCCTGGAATTATTGAGCGATTCCCTGAGCTACTAGTATACGGCCCAGCAGAAACCCAAAGCAAAGGTGCCACCATCATAGTATGTGGCGGTGATAGCATCAATTTTGGTCATTTTTCTTTCCAGATCATCGATGTTCCAGGCCATACTCTGGGGCACATTGCTTTTTATCAAGCGCCTTATCTCTTTTGTGGGGATACCTTGTTCTCTGGTGGCTGTGGACGTCTCTTTGAAGGCACCGCTGAGCAGATGTATACATCTATCGGAAAAATAGCTGAGCTGCCTGATGACACACTCATCTGTTGTGCCCATGAATATACCGTTTCTAATATGAAGTTTGCTCATGCTGTTTTACCCAATCAGACTATCAGCGAATACCAGCAAAAAGTAATCAGAATGAGGGAAAATAATCAACCAACAATACCAACCACATTACAAACTGAGAAAAAAATCAATATTTTCTTAAAATGTGATGATATTGATTTACAAAGAAATATTGGAATTACACCCAACTCTCAACCGCTTTCCGCCGTTTTCCGTCAACTAAGAAGACAAAAAGATCAATTTTGATTTATAGAGTTGCTATATCAAACCAAGATAAGTATTATTGGTCGTCTTTTAAGCGACTATAAAAATTAATTATGAAGACAAAAGCGATTCTGTTCGCATCTGTCTTGCTGGTTGGCTGTCAATCAGGGCCAGATTGGTCGACGACAGCCGGACAACGGGCACAGAATTCGTCTTCAACGAGTCTAAAGACAGGCAAGATAGCAACTGATGATACCAATCAGCTTGCTACCTACTGGGGAGAGGGTGATTCTGGCGCTCAGCATGAGCTGTGGGGATACATCCGTGATGAGTTGAAGATGAAGATCCCTGATAATTACAGGGTACGTGAACAACGAAATTATTACCTGAAAAACAAGAGCTATCTCCACGATGTAACTTTACGGGCTGAACCGTATATGTACTGGATAATCAGGCAGATCAAGCAACGCGATATGCCGATGGAACTGGTACTGGTACCCATAGTGGAGAGTGCTTTTAACCCGCATGCTACCTCACACGCCAAGGCCGCTGGTCTGTGGCAGATTATCCCGGATACGGGTCGCAATTACGGTCTTACTCAGGATAAATGGTACGACGCCCGTCGGGACGTTGCCGCATCGACAACTGCCGCCCTGAATCTGTTACAACGCCTGAATAAAATGTTCAATGGTGACTGGTTATTGGCTATTGCTGCTTATAACAGCGGTGAAGGCCGTGTTATGCGCGCAATAAAAGAGAACCAAGTAAAAGGTAAGCCAACGGATTTTTGGTCACTATCACTACCACGGGAGACTGCGCTCTATGTGCCTAAAGTTCTGGCACTCAGTGATGTCATCCGTAACAGCGATAAATATGGCATTACGCTGCCGAAATCCAATAATCAGCGGGCGCTTGATCAGGTTGATGTCGGTCAACAAATCACGCTGTCTCAAGCCGCAGAACTGGCGGGCATGTCCCTGACATCGATTAAAGCCTACAACTCTGGGTATAAGCGAGGAGTGACATCACCTAACGGCCCACATTACATCATGCTGCCAAAGGCAAAAGTTGATCAGTTTAAAAACTCGCTGGCAAATAAAACAGTTTTGAGCAATATTCGCCAAGAAGTTGCTAAAAACAACCACCGACTGAGTAAACAAAGCCAATATAAAGTTCGTTCAGGTGATACATTATCCGCTATTGCAAAGCGGTTTAATGTTTCCATCCGTGAATTACAGCGCCTGAATAATCTGAAAACCGCCAGATTGTTAAAAATTGGACAATTATTAAGGGTAAATAATGACAATGCTATTATTTACCGTGTACGCCAAGGTGATTCAATTACCAGTATAGCTAAACGTCATGGTATCAACATTAAGGATTTAATGAACTGGAACGATGGTATAAAAATAACAGATATCAAGCCAGGAATTGAACTAACGCTTTATATCAATGAATATCATGATGAAGCATAAAATTTTTCCTGCAACTATTTGTTGTTAAATAAACATAATAGACGGCCCTCTCTTAGGGCCATTTCCCCTATTAAGTAAAATAAAACGAATCGATGAAAATCACATAACCAATTGATAAATATAATATTAAACCATTAAAATCGGATTAATTATCAATATCGCCATGATGTTAAACATGCTATTTAAGCAATAGCATTTAAATAATATACAATATAATCACAATAAAATATTAATTACAGGACTTAATGAGAGTTATAAAAATATCATTGGTAAACTATCACATTTAATAACAAATAATAAAAGCAATAAAACATCATCAAGTAATTTATAAAACTTTCATATTAACAATCGATTAAAAAAACATGACTCTATTATCGCCATTTATATTTCCATTATTTTTCATATATAAACCATCAAATTCTTGTAATATTCAAAAAGTCAGCTAGGATAGTTAATAATCAACATCAATTACTTTGCCGAATAGTTACTTAACGTTTTAACAAATAAACTTGTTAATAGAATTATCCAGACTTTAATATAACGAAAAAATAGATTAATACACTATAAGAAAATAATATAAGAATATACCCTATGGATTTCAAGATAACGGACATATAAGAATAAACACCACATGTAGTATTGTTAATATATATTTCCGAGATACAAAAAAGAAACAAAAGTTCTGTCACCACAACTAAGGACTATCATTATGACAACATCATCAACAATGCGAACGCCAATCAAGCTACCACCAATGCCATCAGAAAGCGAAGCCTCAAAAACATATAAATCAGCAGACATGGCACGCTCCTATCTAGAGGGAGATGATCTTATTTTTACTGACAACGACGGCTTTAACCGAGCCCTCCGGGATGGTTTTTTCCTCCTGAAAGCACCATCATATATGGATTTTGAACACGGCGATCGATTTGCATACCACTTCTTTGAACCCGCCACAGAAGGTGACCTTCGCCCCTATACGGGATTCAAATCATATACTTTTCCCAATTATTACGAAGGTTATTTCAGCAGAGAACATGATCAGTGGGAACAGTTCCGCCTCGAACGGGAACACTGGAACCTTATGCCATCAGAAGTCGCAACACTAGGTCACCATATGGCACACATCGGTATATGTGTACTACGCTCTGTGCTAACTTATGTTGGTATTCCTCGTCGTGACTGGGAACTCGTCACCGATGGTATTTCAGAAGGGCGAGGAAACCTGATGTTATCGTTTAACCACTTCCGCTCAGAGAAAGCCACCCGAGGCTCTAAATTTCATCGGGATTTAGGATGGGTAACCGTCCTAAGATCGACTGAACGTGGCCTATTGGCTTACATAAATGATGAGCTTTTAGCTATTGATCCTGTTCCAGGATACCTAATAATTAACTTTGGTAGTTCGATCGAAGTGCTGACAGAAAATTTAACCCCGAATGTTCGAGCCAATATACATGGCGTTGCTCGCACAGAAAGAAATAGGCAACGCGATAGAATGTCATATGTCATGTTTTTAGTTAGCGATCTGGCTGGCAATATCTACAAATATGGCCCCAACGGCCCAATCAAAGTTCAATCTGTTAAAGAATTTACTATCCAAGAAATGAATCGGACATACGATGATGATAATGACGCTTTATAGATATTTTCTGCACAATAAATCAGAATCATAAAACGGATTTGAGCTGACAGATACCTTTATATCGGTGTCTGTCATATCGATTCAAAGCTAATTCAGATAAAATTTCTTGAAAGAATTTAATAATAATTGCTATTGCTGGAATTAAACTTTCTAAAATTGTGTTTTTTGTTCACTGGGTTCCCACAATAGTAAAAGGGTAAAACGGTATCATGACGTGAATTTACGATTTATTAAAACAACCATAATTACGGTTAAAAAAATACCTACAAATGTTGTAAAAAAAACGATGCTTATGGAAAAAAAATAAGATATTGCGGAACCTATCAAAGGGCCAATAAACATGGAAAAACCAACAGAAATTGACGTTAAGCCAAATATTTTAGCCGAGTTATCATTAGTTGCGAATTTCTGCATATAAATGGTAATAATAATATTATTCATGGACGATCCCATTCCTATTATTGCCATTGCTAAAAATATAAAAAATAAATTGATTTTATCAGGAAATAAGTCGTTAAATTGATTTGCTATTCCTATTAGAAGATACCCCGTTCCCCACAAAAAGAATGAAGATAACATAGTATTTAAAGATATGTTAATCCGTCATTCCGCACCGTATTTCTGATTTAAAAATAGTGTGATCTTACACAGGTTTTTTGTATTGATGACATCGGTGGGGTTGACGGTAATCGCCAATTTTGATCTATTA